>CAKSOR010000268.1 GCA_934477985.1 uncultured Eubacteriales bacterium | reverse complement strand
GATCAACATCGACTCGGATATCCGTCTGGCTATGACCGCGGGCATCCGCCGCGTCATGCACAACCAGCCCGAGGTCTTCGACCCGAGAACCTATCTCTCGGTCGCGCGCGACGAGGTCAAGAAGATGGTAACCCACAAGATCACCACCGTTCTCGGCTCGCAGAACACCCTTTAATCGGGAATAAGCTGACCAATTGAGTTTTTCGCGCGAAAAAGGCTTGAATTTACGTTTTTTTCGAGTGAAAACAACCTCAAATCAGCGTTTCTTTAAACCATAATCCGAAAATACATTCAGTGTCGCGCCGAAAAACGCGGCACTGTTTGAATATGAGAGCATACGAAAAAAATTATGAAATGGTCTGAACACTATCGAATCAACTCGCACGACTGCGACCCGACCGGCGTCGTCCGTCCGTCGCTCGTGCAGAGATACATGCAGGAGACCGCCAACTTGCAGATGAAAAACGAAGGTCCTTCAAACGATGATCTCCGCAGACTCGGAATGGCTTTCCTGCTCTCAAGAATCACCGTCAGCACCTATGCGCCGCTCCACGCCGGAGACGAGATCGACGTCACCTCCTGGGGCTGTGAAAGCCGCGGTGTCAGCTTCAACCGCTGCTATCAGATAAAGCGCGGCGATGAGATTGTCGCCGAGGCGGCGTCGATCTGGGGGTTGATCGGGATAGACGATCACCGGATCGTAAGAGTCGGAGAGGTCGAAATGCACTTCGGAATCGACGAGCCGCTTGAGCTTGAGTCGACCCGCGTACATATCCCGCGCGATCTCGGACTGGCGCTTGTCGGCGAGCGCCCGGTCGTCTACAGCGACCTCGACATAAACAACCACATGAACAACACGAACTACCCCGACATGTTCTGCGACTTCATCCCGGAAATGCCCGGAAAGCGCGTCGCGAACATGGCGATCAGCTATGCCCACGAAGCGCCGCTCGGCGAGCTTCTCAAGGTTTACACCGCGAAGTCCGACGACGTCTGGTATGTCCGCACCGTGCGTTCGGATGGGAAGGTCAACGCCGAGGCTGAGATCATTCTTGAATAAAATTAATTCCAGAGACACAAAAAATTTACATTATTCTCTTTACAATTCCGAAAAAAGATGCTATACTTTTCTGTGACAACGACCAGAAAGGATAATTGAATTATGAAATGTCCGTTATGCGGGTGCACAGATAATAAAGTCCTTGAGACACGCTCAGCCGATGATGACAGCGTCATCCGCCGCAGACGCGAGTGCAATAATTGCCACACGCGGTTCACGACCGTAGAGTCTGTCCTCGGTACGAATCCTCTTATGGTCTGCAAGCGCGACAACACGCGCGAGCCGTTCGACCGCAAGAAAATCCTGAACGGACTCATCAAGGCGTGCCAGAAGCGTCCGGTCTCGATACGGCAGATGGAAGCGCTCATCGACACGGTGGAGAACGAGCTCTCATCGAGTCCGAAGATGGAGCTGACGACCACCGTCATCGGCGAGCGGGTCATGGAAGGGCTCAGGAAGCTCGATGACGTCGCGTACATACGTTTCGTCTCGGTCTACAGGAAGTTCGAGGACGTCAACTCGTTCCTGCTCGAGATCGACAAGATGAAGCGTGAGACAGGAGAATAAAAAAACTGCCGGTCATCCGGCAGTTTTTTGCGTTTATCTGAGCATCTCCATTGTCTTTTCCATCTCAGCCTTGATGTTGTTCTCGACCGAAGCATATTTGGACGCGAAGTTAGTGTCGCTATTATCGATCAAAGAATGGAATATCGACCTGATTTCACCCCAGTCAAACATGAAGCCTATGTCATATACGCAATTCTTCAGCACCATCTGCACGATCTCAGCTGAGTCCTCATCGCGGATTGCTTTGTTCATGACCGTTGTATTTATGAACGCCGGGGTAATGAACTGCTGAGAATAGTAGCCCATCGCTTCGATGACGTTTCCGGTCATCTCGATGTCAGAACAATTGCCGGGCACGATCAGGCAGTCTGCGAAGGCGGCGTTTCCGAAGCTGTAGTACTCCTCCTGGTTTTCGTCATACTTGGGCATCGGAAGGATTCCGAAATCGGTCTGCATCTCGCGGAGATTCAGCGCGACATGCAGCTGATTCGTGAAGAAGAGCAGTTCGTTCGCCATCATCTTGGGCACAAAGAACTCTGTGAAATTGCTCGAGTAGCTCATATTAAGGACGCTCTTGACCCTTCCATCAAGTATGACCGTGCGAGGATCTTTTGTAGCGTTGATAACAAGCTCGCAAAGCTTGGCAGTTTTTTCATTGTTAACTGTCGGAATAATGTTTCCTTTCGAGTCGCGACCGGTCAGGCGGTCTCCGGCGCACTCGAGTATATAGGCGAGCGAAGCCGACTCGGCGGCAAGTCCGAACTGATCCTCGGTGTCGATCGTGCCGTTTCCGTTGAGGTCTCTCGCGGCGTCGGAGGACATCTTCAGCAGCTTCTCGACCGTCCATTTGCCGCTCTTGACAAGCTCATAGGGGTCTTCCATCTTGTTGTCCTTTACAAGCTCACGCGAGAAATACACGACTATCGGAGCGCCGTTGTTGAAGAAGTTTATGTCGCCGACAGCCGCCTGCTGCTTGCCACAGATCGTGTACTCATCGTTTGCCGACTGATCCCACCAGCTGTGCGAGAGGTCGAGCGTCGGTATCGTGCGCAGATCGGCGAGCATTCCCTCGGTCGTGATAACAGGCGGAAGGACGCCGCCCATAACCATCGCGAACGAGAACGCGTCGTCAGCCGCGAGGATATGCTTCTGAAGATTCGTGGAATCCCAGCGGTCGCTGCCCTCGGTCAGCGGAAGCACCTCGAGCTTTACCTTGAGAGCCTCTTCGACGGCGCGGTTGCGCTTGACTATCGCGTCGTTGATCTGATCGCCGTTTTCCTCATCAGAATCGAGCTTGTAGCTGTTTATGACCCAGTTTGAGCTCCACTGATGCGCGATGTAGGTTACAGTCTTTCCGCCGTAATCGACATCGGGCTTTTCATATTCGGCTTTTTCGGCGACCGTCGCGGCGTCGGAGCTCTCCGGGCCGGATGTTGTCTCGGATGAGCCCGCCTGTCCTCCGCACGAAGCCGCGAAGAGCATCGACAAAGCGAGCATCGCCGAGATGTTTCTTTTGAAGTTCATTTATCTGTTCCTCCCTGATTATATTAATCTATAAATATTCTAACAGATTTTCACGCCATACGCAATACAAAATATGCTCACATTAGTATAAAAATCTGCCAAACAGGTTGACATTTAACGGGTCTTGTGGTAAAATATAACCACAGGAGGTGATGTGATGCCGAATTCAATGTGTAATTTCTGGAATGATCTGTACATAGACCACACCAAGGTGCCGATGTCGATGGACTGCTTTCACAGCCACACGCTGACCGAACTCATGCTCATCGAGGAAGGACATTCGGAGATCATCACCGAAGCCGGCAAAGTCACGGCGGACGGTCCGTTCATCGTCCAGTACCCGGAGGGAATGCTCCATCTCCAGCGCAACTCGAAGGAAGCGCCATACTCGCGTTATCAGCTGAACTTTCCGACCGGCAGGATGCGCGAGAAGCTGCCGCCGGGAACGCCGCTCACGGAGTTCTTTCTGATACCGATCCCGGATACGCTGTCGGCTTACTTCTCTGACATATTCGCGCTCATTTTTGAGACCGCCGATCGCGAGTCCGAGCCCGGGATCGACGGCAGGCGCGAGCTTCTGATTGCTCTTATATACAATGATCTCATTCCGCTGATGCCGAAGAAAATCACGCTCGCGCCGCCGCTGAACGTGTCAGGCGAGCAGCGTGTGTTCGACGTCTGCCGGTATATCGGCGAGCATTTTGCGGAGAAACTGACGCTTGAGGGGCTTGCGCGCGAATTCTTCATCAGCCGTTCGGCGCTGGTGCGGGATTTCAGGCTGATGCTCGACACAACTGTTGTCAGATACATAACGAAAGTCCGGGTCGCAAAGGCTAAATATCAGCTGAAGAACGGCGCGAGCGTGAGTGAGACCGCGGAAATGTGCGGATTCTCGAGCGACAGCTATTTTGTGCGGGTTTTCAGGAGCGTCACCGGGCAGACACCCGCCGCGTTCCGCGGCACCTTCAGCGGTGGGAAAATCGTTGTGAGTAAAGGCAAGACAACACTTTTACAATAACTTTAAAAAAACTTCATTGATTTTTTTGGCAGGTATGATATAATAATTTTGTGAAATTCTATTATAGCAAAGGAAGGTAATCACCATGAAAAACAAGAAGAACTGCGGGTCCATGAGCGCTATCAAGCTCGCACTCATTATAACCGGATCGATTGTGGCCGCTGCCGGAATCGTCGTACTCATTCTGAGCATCTGCAAGAAGAAGTGCCACAAGAAGCAGGTCTGCGACTGCTGTGACGCGCCTGAGTCGAACGACTCCTGGGACATCGACGAGGACGCTCTCGGCGAGCTCGAACTCGACGACGATGACTGCTGCTGCGACGAGTGCGGCGCTCACGACGCTGAGGAAGACGGCGAGCCGGCTGAGACCGGGGAAAAGCCCGAAACCGACGCTGAATAATCCGCGTCCTGCGCACTAAGGAAACGCTGATTTAAGGTTGTTCTCACGCGAAAAAGCC
>CAKSOR010000267.1 GCA_934477985.1 uncultured Eubacteriales bacterium | reverse complement strand
CTTGGCGTTGACTCTGCGGTCCTCCTTCTCAACCCAGATCGAGCTCTGATAAGTGTTCGCCTTCTGAATGAAGAAGGTGGCGGGTCTTGCGTGAAGTCCTACATTGTTCTGGATGGTAACGTTGCGTGAGGTCATTGATATTCGCTCCTGTTCATGAATTTTTATGCCGCCGGGTCGATGACCGCGTGTCATATCGGGTTTCCGGCAGGGTATCTTATACTGAAAATTATACTGATTATAGTATAACAGATTTTCGCGATAAAATCAATAGCTTTTTTGCACAGAATCTATGCCTTCAAAAAAATTATTTCTGCCTGTTTTGAGAAAATCGCGGTTTATGACGCCTTGTTGACCCGCTCAACGCCGGTTATCGTGACGTTCACGTCGAGGTCGGAGCTCTGGATATGCACTGAAGCGCCGGGCGCTATGAAGTTAATTCCGGCAAGTAAGAAGCCCTCGTCGGTGAATGTTCCGACTCCGACAACCGTGCCGCGCACGTCGATGCGGTTGTTCGAGGCGTGAGTCTTGATGAGCTCGCCGTTCATGTTGGCGACGAACGCCTCGGCGGGGAGAATCTGCCTTGACTCGAGCTTTCCGAACTCGCAGTCAAGCTTCTCGGCGTAGAAGACGTCACCGGTCTTGAAGTAGTCAGCCGACGACTCCTGGATGTCCTGGATGAGGAAGGAGATCTTCGCCTCCTCGAGGTTCGACTGGTTTGTGACCCGCTCGATCACCCCGGCGCGCAGCGCGATGCCGACCGCCGCCCCTATCAGCACTATTATGATGAGAAAGTCGATTATATTCAGCCGCAGCTTTTTCGTCTGTACAGTGTTCTCAGCCATTCATCTCACCTCCGCTTTCTTGAATTTCGTGCAGTAGCCCAAGCCGACATATCCCGGCGAGCGTACATACATCGTCGTTCCGACCGAGATGCGGTAGCCGCCGTCGATTATATACATTCCGTCGGAGCCCATTGACGCCGTGGCGCGGACGGTCAGGGCGACGTTCGAGTGCTCGGGGTAATCGGTGTAGACGAGATCGCCCGCGACAAGGTCGGTGCCGGTGAACCTCGCGGGGGTGATATTGACCGCGATGACCTCGCCAAGCTGATATTTCTTGACCGAGTCAACTAACTTCACGCCCTCGGCAAAGCCGGTTGTCAGCTCGTCGCGGATAGTCCGGAACTCGACGACATATTCGACGTCGAAGGTGTTCTCAGCCGCGCTCGTCCGCCGTGTCCAGAGGAAGAGTCCGCCGCCCGCCAGTATGACGAGGATTATCAGGATTATAAGCGCGTCAACCACGTTGAAGCGGCGCTTTTTCTTTGTTTCTGCCATTGTAATCTCCTAACTCAATATATCTTTTCTTCCGCGGTGTCCGAGAGCACCCTTCTCACCGCCGCCGACAGTCCCAGCATCAGCCAGAACATCAGGAACACTCTGTAGTTGTACCAGATATAGTCGGTCATTCCCTGCGCCAGCACGGCGAGAATCCCGCAGAATATCCCGGCGCAGAGGAGCTTTTCCTCACGTTTTTCCTTCGTGTGCAGCGTAAGGCAGCTCTGCGACCAGACGAATAAGAGCGCAAGGAAGACGATCAGTCCGAATATTCCGAGCTCGACGGTTATCTGAAGGTAGAGATTGTGCGAGTGCGGGGCGGTCTCGATGCCCGACAGCGCGTAGGCGGGATAGACCAGCTTGAATGAGTCGGTTCCGATTCCGATTCCGGTCGCGAAATAGTCCTTCAGCATCTTTATGACGCCCTCCCAGATATAGACCCGGTAGGAGGTCGAGGAGTCGCCGAGGTCACCGATGCTCGTGAAGCGCTGTATTATGCTCTCGGGCAGGACAAACGGCAGGAAGGGTATGCCGACAAGGCAGAAGAGCATCGCAGCCAGCGTCTTTTTCGAGTACATCAGCATGAATATCACGACGCCGATCATGAACCCGAGCCACGCTCCGCGCGACCAGGTGTAAATGAGGCATCCGCCCGACATCGCCATGCAGAGGAGCGCGAAGACCTTCCCGCGCGGCTTCTTCGTCACGATGAAGGCGGCGAGCATCAGCGGAAGCACCATGATGAGATATTCGGCGAGGACGTTGGGGTTCTCGAAGGTGGAGACGACGCGTCCCTTTATCGAGCTGAACATGTCAGCGTCCTGCCAGGTCTGCTCGGCGAGCCCGAAGAAGTTCTGGAATATTCCGTAGCCCGCGACGACCGTGCAGGAGAGTATCGCTCCGGTCACACAGCGCACGACCCACTCGCGCGAGCGGATCAGGTTCACGACGAGGAAATACCCGAGCATGAAGGCGACATAGACCATCATCGGCTTGAGGCTCGCCCTTGACATCGCGACGACTCCGCCGGAGATCATCATAAGCATGAAAATCAGCACTATTCCGTCGAGGAGATCGAACTTGACCGAGCGCTTTCCGCGGATCGCCTTCAGCACAAAGCAGAGCGCCGTGTAGAGCACCAGCGCTACAAGTCCCATCGTCGGCGCGAACGGAAGCAGGGTTATCATCGCGAGCACTCCGAACTCGGGGCTCACAAGCACGAGATAGGCGGCGATCAGCCCGCCGGCAAGCAGCAGGAGATACACCGGGTGAACGAAGTAGGTCGCCGCTCCGCAGACTATGCCGGCGATGAAGGCGATGTTGAAGCGCCCCTCGCTCTCGCCGAGGTTCTCAAGGCTCTCGCGCCGGAGTCCGACGACGTTGAAGAGCAGAAACTGCGAGACCGTGCTTGTGAGCAGCGCCTCAGCGAGAGTGCAGCGCGCCGAGATCAGACCGACCGACGCGATGACCATCAGCACGAGCGTCACGATCATTCCGAAGTCGACGCCGTCCGCGCCACGGTTTATAAAGAACGCCTTGAAGACATACATGAGCGCCGAGTAGAGCGCTAACGAGAAGATGAAGAGTCCGTAAACCCGCGCCTGGCAGGCGAGCAGCCGCTTTCCGAGCCCGCTAAGGAAGGTGAGTATGAAGCTCTCCTCGGTCGCCCTCGCGACGCGCGTCTTCGCGGGGCGGAGGAATCTCTCGCCTATCGAGAGCCGCCTCAGAAAGCCGGACGCGGCGCTGTCCGAAGCCTTCCCGCACTCCCGGTCATACGATGTGAATATCGTCCCGAACAAGCCGTCGCCGAGCTTTTTGTAGATAAGCGACGCTATCCGCACAAGTACCGTGATTATCGCCGAGGACGCTAAAAGCTCCCCGGGCGACTTTCGTTTTCGTTTTGCTATCAAATATCTTTCCTCCTAAATCAGCCTGACTATCTTCGAGTAAATCAGGTAAACAACCGCCGCGGGCGCGAAGATCGCGACCGCCTTCACGACATTCGTGATAAACGACGAGTCATACGGGCTGCTGCCGATAAGCGTCTTCATCACATAGCAGACGACAAAGACGATCACTCCGCCGACAATCAGCTTCAGCGCGTCAGAGGCGAACCTGCGGTCAATGACCCCGGGAATCCTCCGCGCCGGAATCACCAGCACAAGCGCCGAGGCGATCTGTCCCGCCGCGTTCGCGATTCCGACCGCCGCTATTCCGAAGACTCCGCCGAAGACGAGCGCCGCGCCGACCGCCGCGTTGCAGGCGATTCCGATGAGCGACGCGAGCATCGGGAGCTTCACATTCCCCCGCGCGTACCAGACCCTCGAAAAAAGCTCGGTCATGCCGAAAAAGGGCATCGCCGCGAGTATCGGCAGTATCGCCGCCGTGGTGTTAGCCGCGTCGACCGGGGTGAACTTTCCGCGCAGATAAAGTATCGAAACCCCCTCGCCCGCCAGTATGAACGCCGCCGACATTATCGGGATTATCAGAAGCTCGGCGAGTCTCAGCCCGCTCTTCACCATATCGCCGAATTCCTTTGTGTCCCCTTCAGCCATCAGCCGGGAGATCTTCGGGAAGGTGTAGTTGCAGACGCTGTAGGTGAGCGTCCCGGCGATTATTATATAGATGTTGTTCGCGTAGTCGAAATCGGTCGTCGCGCCCTCTATGCCGACCCTCGCGGCAAAGAACTGCCCCAGAAGCGTTCCCGCCGGGGCGAGCCACGAGCCGATCATTATCGGCGGCGCGGTCATCAGCGCTCTCCTCAGCGCCGGGTCTCTGAAGCCTGTACCGAGTCTCAGTCTGTAGCCTGTGCGCCTCAGCGGAATAATCAGCGTGCAGAGCTGAACGAGCCACGACAGCGTGTAGGCGACCGCGAGTCCGTAGATGCTCTTCCCGCCGAGCGCCCGGTCGAAGAACGCCAGGTAGATGACGACTCCGGCGTTCGAAATCGCGCTTATCATCGCGGGCGCGATGAACGAGCCCCTTGATTGCAGGATCCCCACAAGCGTGTAAGCCGAGCCGGTGAAGATCACCAGCGGGAACATTATTCTCGTGAGCGTCACGGCGAGCCCAAGCGTCTCAGCGTCAAGATTCGGCGCTATCAGCATAAGCAGGGGCTTCGCGAAAATCATTCCGAGAACCGCTAAAAGTCCGCAGGCGGAGATTATGAAGGTCAGGAAGGTTGCCGAGAAATCATCCGCGCGCTTTTTGTCCGGGAAGCTGTTGTAAGCCGGGATGAAGCACCCGAGCACCGCCGCCGCGAGCAAAAGGTCGAAGAAGGTCAGCGGCAGCTTTGAAGC
>CAKSOR010000266.1 GCA_934477985.1 uncultured Eubacteriales bacterium | reverse complement strand
ATCTTGCCCGCGCCGATGACGCCGACCGTTTTGCCGTGCAGATCGAATCCGGTGAGTCCGGCGAGGCTGAAATTGTATTCGCGGGTGCGGTTGTAAGCCTTGTGAATGCGGCGGAGCGAGGTCAGGAGGAGCGCCATCGTGTGTTCAGCGACAGCGTAGGGCGAGTAGGCGGGAACGCGGAGGATGTGGAGCTTTTCGAAGGCGGCGCGGACATCGACATTGTTGAACCCGGCGCAGCGCAGCGCGATCATCTTCACGCCGAGCTTGTAAAGCTCGTCAATCGCCGCGGCGTCGACCTCGTCGTTCACGAAAACACATACGGCGTCCGCGCCGTGCGCGAGCTCGACCGTGTCGGGAGTGAGTTTGGTCTCGAAATATTTGAGCGAAATGTCGGGAAACGCCGGAAGCGCCGCGTCGAATGACTCGCGGTCGTAGGGCTTGGCGTCGAAGAGATAGGTTTTGATCATCTTGAACTCCTTTTTCTATAATTGTTGACCCGAAAAAGCGGAATATTCAAAATTCGCCCCGGAAACCGGAGCGAATTTCTTATCACTTCGCGATAGCCTTGTGGAAAATCTTCTTGCCCTTCCTGATCTTCACGCCATCTTTGAGCTTCTCCTTCGGAACGACGAGATCAAAGCCCTCGACCTTTTCGCCGTCGAGCGCCACTCCGCCCTGCTGGATCAGACGCTTGATCTCGCCCTTGCTTGCGCCGAGTCCGCACGCCAGCATTATGTCAACAATGTTCATTCCGTCGTCCGGAACGTCAAGCTCGGTCGTCGGCATGTTGGAATCATCTCCGCCACCCGCGAAAAGCGCCTTCGACGCCTCGACCGCCTTCTTCGCCTCTTCCTCGCCGTGAACCAGCGCGGTCAGCTCGTACGCGAGTCTTTCCTTCTTCTCGTTGATTCTCGACGCGTCCCACTTGTCGATCTCCTCGATCTCCTCAAGCGGGATGAAGGTCAGCATTCTGATGCACTTCATGACGTCCGCGTCGTCGACGTTGCGCCAGTACTGGAAGAACTGGAAGGGAGAGGTCTTGTTCGGGTCGAGCCAGACGGCGTTTCCGGCGGTCTTGCCCATCTTCTTGCCCTGCGAGTCGGTCAGCAGAGTGATTGTCATCGCGTGAGCGTCCTTGCCGAGCTTGCGTCTTATCAGCTCAGTGCCGCCGAGCATATTCGACCACTGGTCGTCGCCGCCGAACTGCATGTTGCAGCCGACTTCCTTGAAGAGATGATAGAAATCGTACGACTGCATGATCATGTAGTTGAACTCGAGGAATGAGAGTCCCTTTTCCATTCTCTGCTTGTAGCACTCGGCGCGGAGCATGTTGTTGACCGAGAAGCAGGCTCCGACCTCGCGGAGAAGGTCGACGTAGTTGAGATTCAGAAGCCAGTCGGCGTTGTTCATCATTCTCGCCTTGCCCTCACCGAACTCGATGAAGCGCTCCATCTGTCTGCGGAAGCACTCGGCGTTGTGTTCGATATCCTCGCGGGTGAGCATCTTTCTCATGTCGGTGCGTCCGGACGGGTCGCCGATCATCGTCGTGCCGCCGCCTATAAGCGCGATCGGCTTGTTGCCTGCCATCTGGAGGCGCTTCATCAGCGTCAGCGCCATGAAGTGGCCGGCGGTCAGGCTGTCCGCGGTGCAGTCAAAGCCGATATAGAAGGTCGCTTTTCCGGCGTTGACCATCTCTCTGATTTCTTCTTCGTTGGTTACCTGCGCGATGAGTCCGCGCGCTTTGAGTTCTTCGTAGATCTGCATTTTTTGTTCTCCTTTTAAATAAAATAACGTCCCCGACCAAAAAGGTCGGAGACGAATAAAATCGCGTTACCACTCCGGTTCGAAAGCTCCTCACAAAGCCTTCCTCTGGCAGAGACAATCATCTCCGCGGCGCTTTAACGGGCGCTCCCGTCTTTCCCTACTCAGAGATTATCCTTCGGAAAAGCGGCTCAGGAGAGTATTCAGACTCAGCTTGAACCAATGCGCTCGCACCGACCGCGCACTCTCTGATGGTCTCACAGGCTTACTTTGCTCCATCAATGCCAATTTACAGATAATATTTTACCACACATCGCAGAGTTTGTCAAGCCCTTTCGCGAATTTTTTAAAAATATTTATATTTCGGACGCATTTTGATGATGAAGAAGAGCGTCACGAGCACCGAGAAGACCTCCGCCGCGACGACCGACCACCAGACGCCCTCGAGATGCCAGATCATCGGCATGACAAGCACCATCGAAACCTGGAACAAAAGCGTTCTCAGGAAGGAAATCAGCGCCGAAACCAGTCCGTTGCTGAGCGCCGTGAACATCGACGAGCCGAAGATCGAGAATCCGCAGAAGAGGAAGGCGAGCGAATAAATCCTGAATCCATGCACAGTCATCGCGTAGAGCGCCGGATCGTATGAGACGAAAATCCCGGCGAGCGTTCCAGAGAGCGCTGTCGCCGCGGCGGTCAGCACAACTCCGCTCGACAGATTGAAGATGACGCTCTTTTTGAACACGTTCTTCAGCTCGTCATGATTCTCCGCGCCGTAGTTGAAGCCGATTATAGGCGCCGAACCTATCGCGTAACCGATGAAGATCGCGACAAAGATGAAGTTTACGTACATAATGACGCCGTAAGCCGCGACTCCGTCCTCGCCCGCGTACTTTAAAAGCTGCATGTTGTAGAGCATGTTGACGATCGACATCGAGATGTTGCTCATCAGCTCGGAAGAGCCGTTCGTGCAGGTGTGCAGAAGCACCTTCCAGTCGATTCCGGCTTTTGTCAGGCGAAGCAGGCTGGAGTTCGGACGCGTGAAGTAGAAGAGCGGGATGAGTCCGCCGACCAGCTGTGAAAGCGCCGTGGCGAGCGCCGCGCCCTCGACTCCGAGACGGAATACCGCGACGAGCAGATAGTCGCCGATCATGTTCGTGACACCGGCGGCGACCGTCACATAGAGCCCCAATTTCGGCTTTTCAGCGGTGACAAGGAAGCTCTGAAAGACATTCTGAAGCATGAAGGCGGTCAGCGCGAACATGAATATCCGTCCGTATCTGACGCAGTAGCCGATGACGTCGCCTTCCGCGCCGAGGAATATAGCGATCGGTCTCAGGAAAACTACCCCGATGACCGTGAGAATGATTCCGATAAAGATCGTCACGTAAATGAGCATCGAAAATATCCGGTTCGCGCGCTCGTGGTCGCCCATGCCGAGAGTCCGCGCGACGATTGCGCTGCCTCCCGTACCGATCATGAAGCCGATGCCGCCGAAAATCATCAAAAACGGCATTATCAGGTTGACCGCGGCGAAAGGGGTCTTTCCGACGACGTTCGAGACGAAGAATCCGTCGACGACGCCGTAGATCGACGTGAAAATCATCATTATGATCGAAGGAATAACAAAGCGTATCAGCCGCCCGTAGGTGAAATGATCCGAAAGCTGGATCGCGTTTTTCTTTTTCATTTTATAACCTCTTTTCTGAACTTGTTTTTTGCCCGGAGAGAGGTTCAGCAGGTGGCTTTTTCGTTTGGAAGACAGAATGTAATTTTTGTAAAGGTCATCATGCCTTTGACCGGCAATCGCGCCGGGTCAGATCGAAAGTCCGACGGACGCGAAAAGTCTCCTTATATTTCCGGCGAAGATCGCCTGTTTTTCATAAGTGGTGAGCATCGGGTCGAGCAGAACGCCGCCGACGTACATGCAGGGGTTGCAGGTCGGATAGTCCGAGCCGAAAATTATCCTGTCGGGCCCGACCTCGTCGATCGCGTGGCGGAGCATGCCGTGGCGGAAGATTCCGTAGCCCGAGAGGTCGAGATAGCAGTTTTCGCTCATCTTCATGCGCTTCATGTGGCGCGAGAACTCGCCGTACTCGCCGGGATGCGCGAAGACGAACTTCGTGTCGGGGTGACGCTCAACCATTTTGTCCATCTCGTCCTCGCCCATCGAGTGCAGGCTGACTATCATGTTCTTTTCGGTGACGTGGTCGAGTATTCTCGAAAAGCCCTCGCAGGAGTAGTCGCGCCAGCCCTGCATGTAGGGCACAAGCTCGCCTATGAGCCGCACTCCGCGGTCGTAGTAATAGTCAATCCCGGCGATTGACTCGTCGACAAAGTCAGGATGCACCATGATTCCGGGGACATAGTAGCCGTGCAGATCGTCTGCGATAGCGAGCGCCGCGCGGTTCGAAGCTTCGACAGCAGCCCATTCGGTGCTCCCCTCAGCGAGCTCGGAGCGGCGTACAAGCGCCGAGCCGCAGATTTTCGAGATTCCGACCGCCGTGAGATCGCGGATGATGTTCTTCTCGGACATGTCGCAGTGCGCGGCGTGCGAGCAGATGTTGACCCCGCCGTGACCGAACGGGTGCGTGTGGAAATCGATTATTTCGTAGTTAAACATTTTGTTCTCCCTTTTGGCGGAGTTCACATCTCCTCCGCCTGCTTGATATAAAGATGCCCATAATCGGTGATATACCGCTTTCTGGCGTCAAGATCGTCGCCGAGCAGCGTGTCGAATATCCGCGCGGTCTCCTCGACATCTGTCGGCATAACCTGTATAAGCCGGCGGGTCTCGGGATTCATCGTCGTCTCCCACATCATCTCGGGCTCGTTCTCACCGAGTCCCTTCGAGCGCTGGAGCGTGTATTTCGCGTTTCCGAGCTTTTTTATGATGTCGAGCTTCTCCTGCTCGTTG
>CAKSOR010000265.1 GCA_934477985.1 uncultured Eubacteriales bacterium | reverse complement strand
TCTATCTCCTGTATCTCATCGAGCAGCAGATAGCAGCGCGGACAGTCGCCCATAGCCGCGATAAGCTCGTCATACATCTGCCTTGCGCTCAGATCCTCTGGAATGTCAATCTCGGTGTACCGCTTTATAATGATATTTTCATCCGGAACGCCGATGCGTATCAACTCATCATGGAGCATTTCAAAGATTGTCGATTTTCCGCACCGCCTGACGCCGGACAGGATTTTGACAAGCGGTTTGTCGATAAAGGGAGTTATCTTTCTGATATAATCGGGACGATTTATCATGATATCATCTCCTCTCATCAAGATTATGCCACAAAAACTCCTGAATGTCAAGAAGTTTTTCATGATAGACCGTAAAAACTTTCTGATTTTTCGATGTATTTCATGGTTTATTATATTTTCAGCCGCTTTTGGTGTTGATATTCAAAGAAATTTAAGTCCTGAAAGTCCGCCGCCGCTTTTGAAGCGAAAAAACATATCGTGCCCACAATTCAGACACGATAGGCTGATATATCTTAGAAAACGCGCCGCTTGCTTTGTCGAGTCCTTCACTGTATTTACATATACATATTGCTTTTCTAAGCTGTTCCGGCGGATGTTCTGCTTGGGCGCAGTTCATAATTTTATAAACACACGGCGGAAACGACGCTTGAGTCGTTTCCGCCGTGTGTTTATTCGCATTCAATCATTGTTTCTTTCCGTAGGCTTCATTGATCTTTTCAAGATTTGCCTCGAGGGTGCTTTCAATCGAAGCGTATTTTGACGCGAAGTTTGTGTCGCCCGCGACTATCATGTTTCCGAGGATATCTATTGTTCCTCCCATCGGAACCGTGTACATTGCTCCGAAATCGAAAGTAACCGAATCACGTATAAGGTCTATCATGGCCTCCGACTCGGTGTCGCGGGCGGATTTTGTCTTGAGCGATATGTCGTAATACTTCGGAATCACGTCATAATGGCTGTAAATACAGAGTGCCTCCGCGATCAGCGCACTCATATCCTCATCCTTTACATTGTTCGGAAAGCATATCATTGACGTTGAATCGTGTACGGTTGTGTAGTAATTTTCTTGTATCTCATCATACTTCGGAAGAGGAATTATACCGAAATCCGTATTCATGTCGCGGAGAATCGCCGCGATCTTGAGATACGCCGGCGCGAAAAGCGCGCGGTTTTCCCTGAACATATTCGGACCGTCTAGATTTATGTAGGTCGAGTTGAACGCCGCGAACCGCTTATACGAACTCTGCGCGCTATAGAGCTTCACGAGTTTTTCAAGAGCGTTCTGTGTGCGTTCGGTGTTATAGCTCATCTTCATGAATCCGTCTTCACCTCGCGTTGTTATGTGCAGGTCACACGGCACGAACCAGACGCGCGCGTGATTGTCATCCGAACTCGCGAAGCCGTACAAGTCATTCTCATCATACACTCCGTTGCCGTCTAAGTCGCCCGAGACTTTTTCAGACAACTCATAAAGCTTGTCAAGTGTCCACTTTCCGCTTTTCACAAGTTCATATAAATCCTCGATATTGTATTCTGACGCGAGCTGTTTGTTGAAGAAGATCGTGTAGATGCTTTCCCACATTGAGAGTGCGATGTCTCCGGTTATCATATAGAGCTGTCCGTTGACCGTAGTGATTTCATTACACTTTTTAGACCACCATGCAGCGTCCGGATTTATATGGTTCATGTCGAGAATATTCAGAAAATATCCTTCAAGAGCCGGAGTCACGATATACGCCTGAAATCCGGCGACCATATCATATGCCTGATCCCCTGAAAGCACCGATCCTGTGAGCGCACTGAGAAAGGTATCCTGAAGCGACCATCCGCCGTCGACCACGTGATAATTGAAATTCACACCGAATCGTTCCTCAACCGCGCGGTTTCTCGCGTAAACGGCGTCATTGACTACATCTCCGTCCTGTTCTGCATCAAACTCATACGACCACTCTGTCCGGCAGAGAATATTGAATTCCGCACCGCCGAAGTTCATTTCGGGAAGATCATCGCGTTTCGTTTCTGCTTCAGTCGTTTCGGTGGTGTTCTCACCGGGTGTGTTTTCCTCGGGTTGGGTTTTACCGCAGGAGGAGACGGCAGTGCCGAGTGTCAGAAGCGCGAGAATAAAGCTTGTGAGTCTCTTTTTCATTTTTCTGATCCTTTCCGCGTTTGTTTTTCAGTGATTTCTCCGATGATATGCCGTCCGGTTTCGGCCAGAAGTACGATCGCCGCGCGCATGAGCTTTTTGTCGCATCGGTACGGTCTGAAGTATCCGTCAACCACCTCGAGAGTCATGTCGCCATCATACTCAATGTCGGCGAGTGCCTGTGTGAAGGCTTCCCAATCGGTCTTTCCCTGATATGGGATCGTATGAAGATCGTCTCTGAAATCTGTGTCGTGAACGTGCAAAGCACCGAGTCTTTCGCGCCCGAGTACTCTTACCGCCTCATCCGCGCTTTCTCCGACAAGTCCGGAGTGTCCCATATCAAGACAGGCGGTGAAGCAGTCACGCGGCAGAGCGTCGATATATTCCGCTAGTTCACAGCCTCTTGAACATACATTCGGTATCAGCTTCGCGCGATCGGTCGTTCCGACTCCGTACATATTCTCCACACCGATCCTTATCCCATATTCGCGGCAGTACGGCGTGAGCGCGTCGTAGTATTTCAGATTCATTTCTTTCTGAATCCGCTTGTCGCGCGTCTCAAACGGGTGAACCGCTATGATCTTCGCTCCGAGCAGCGACGCGCACATTATTGAGCGCACAATCTTCGCGAATGTCCTCTCGCAGTATTCCGTATCCGGCGTCCCATCCGCGTTAAAGCGGCAGGACGGAAACGGCGCGTGTGCCTGATTGAAAACGATGCCCGAATCTTCCGCGCGTCGTCTGAGCCTTTCGCAGGTTCCGACGGCGTTTTCTTCTGAGAACTCCTCTTTGTCCATAAGGTTGACTAACGCGAAATCCATAGCGTCAAAGCCGGCTTCCGCCATTACGGCGATGCCGTCCTCATATCCGAAAACGGCGAATATTTCCTCGGTCGTCTGTGATAGCTTCATGCTTTGCCTCCTTTTCTGTCAACGAAGAACATCTCGTTCTCGCTGAGCTTCTTGTGCCCATTTTTCCACATCGTCTGTGCGTCGATAAGATACGCCGTCGCCTCAAGCACCTTTCCGGACGGTATGTCCATAACTTCCGCAAGGCGGTCGTAACGTTGTGAAACACCGTGGAAATCGTGAACCCGATAGGTTTTCTTTATGACCTTGCCGTTTATATCGATAAGCGTGTATTCCACGGGTTTGTCGCGGAATAGATACGGTGGGACGGTCAGCTCCTCTACACCATGCATTGAGGTGTTCGGACGCAGACCACAGCCGAGCATAAGCACCTTTCCGCCGTATTCTGGCAGAAGCGCGAATGGTGAGCTTTTTCCGACCGGGGTGTCGCTTTCGGTATGCTGTCCGAGAATCTCGGCGGCGTGCTTTCCCGTTCCGCACACCGAGTGAGTCGGATGGATACTGCGGATGACTCCCGGCCGTTTTCTGAAATACTCGCTTATCGCCCCTACGCAGCTTGGGGTGTCATGATACGAGAAAACCGGAGCGTCCGGCCGCACCGTGTCGAAAGAAAGTGCCGGGATGAGGAGCGTGCCATCTTCCCCCAGAACCGCGAGCAGAGTGTCAATGACAGTTTCCGCGCCGCCCTCGGCATATCCGAGTGATTTCAGCGAGCTGTGCATGAGCAGGGTGTCGCCGCCCGCTATCCCGAGATTTTTCAGATCTTCCGCCATTTTTTCGTTAATCATGTTATCACTGATCCTTTCGTCTGTCATCATCAGATTTTTAGTGTGACGCGTTTTTTATGGATTTGTCTGATCATCGGTTTTCTCACGTGAAAGAGACCCTTAATCAGCGTTTTGCCAGATACATATGCGGAGTCATACCGTATTTCTTCTTGAAACTCTTGCTGAAGCTTTGCACATTCTCGAAATTCATAAGTTCCGCAACCTCGCTCACTGTCCGGTTACCGTATTCGAGCAGCATTTTCGCGGTTTCGAGTTTTTTGTCACGGATGTATGACTGTAGCGTTACTCCCATTTTCTGCCTGAAAACGGTTGAGATATAGCTCTCGGTATAATGGAGCTTTTTTGATATCTCCCCCACCGATTTAACGGTCGCGGCATGGCTGTCAATATATTTCAGAACCTTGTAAACTGTGTTCCGGTTTTCTATTCCGCGCCTTGGTGTGATGATTGTTTCATCCTCGATGAAACGTCGTCTGACTTTAAGCAGTATCAACCTGAGAAGTTCTTCTACAGCGGTTTCGTGATCCTCACGTGTATTGCAGAATTCACCGATCAGCATTTCGAAAAGGCATCCGATGTCGTTTCCGCCGCTTGCCAGAGTCCGCGGCGATTTCTCATAAAAATCGGCGATTTCACGGAATTCTTCGGGAATTTCGTCGAAATTGAAGCCTATGCAGATGTATCTGAGTGATTCGGTCGGAGGGACGATTATCTCGTGAACGTCTCCTTTTGCTATGACGTGTATCGCCCCCTGTCTGACTCTGAACTCGGTGCTTCCGGTTCTGAATATCCCACTCCCGGAAACAATGTAGGTTATTTCATGGCAGACCTGTTCGTGCGGTGGAAACCCGCTTCCGGGGATTAGTGCTATCTCACATATC
>CAKSOR010000264.1 GCA_934477985.1 uncultured Eubacteriales bacterium | reverse complement strand
CTGTCCGAGTTCACCGACCGCGACGACGAGAGCGACCTTGCCGAGCTCGAAAAACTGATCAGAAAGCAGCCAGACCAGCCCGAGAAATACCAGACCTCGAAGCCGAAAAAGAAGATCGGCACGAAGAAGCTGGCGGTCGCGCTGACGATTATCTTCTTCTCTATAATAATCGAATCCATTGCCGGAGTCTACATCTTCAACTACGTCGACGCGAAGAAGGCGACCGAGGTGCTGATGACCGAAAACCGCTGGAACGAAGCCTACAAATTAGTGCTCGACAAGGGCTACAAAGGGCTGTTGCAGACGGTCTGCGAGCGCGCTTCCGACTATTACTACGGCGAGGACGATTTCGAGCAGGCGTACGTCTACTCCCGCGCAGCGCCGAACAATTTCACCGATAAAGTGATGGAGTACGCCGCGAAGGACGTCGTCGACCCGGCGACCGGAACGGTCAACGAAAACGCCTACCGCGTCGCGAAAATGGCGGCTGACGATGGAAAATTCTCCGAAATTATCCACTCGATGATAACGATTCTCGAGAACAAGGAGGATTACCCGAACGCTCTCAGAGTCGCGAGCGAGCTGCGCGGCGACAATGACCGCGCCCGGAGCGAGAAGAACATTTTCTCTGACGCGATAAAATTCTACCTTTCGGAGCACAAATTCGAGGGGCTGATCGCCTTCATCGAGGAGCTCGGCAACATACGCAGCTTCTCGGCGAGCGACAAGGAGATCGCCGACGCGATAATCGCCTATTCGAAGTCGAGCGGCGACAGCTCCGGGCTGATTTACTTCTCGACGCGCTACCCCGACCTCATCGACCTTACGAGCATCGACGTGACGGTAAAGCCCGACGACAGCGGCATCCGTTCGGCGCTCGGCGTCATCTGGAATCTGCTCTCGACCGAGCAGAAACGCACCTATTTAAGCCGCTCGATAGCGCTCGACAAGGAGCAGTTCGTGATCTCCGACGGCAGAATTTCAGGCGTCGACGTGGCGGACATCGTCTCGGTCGCCACGGGAGAGTTCAACACGATAGCGCTTCTGAAAAACGGCAGTGTGAAGCTGATCTCCGACCGCTACAAGCTGGACGGCACGCTTCCCGGCTCGACCGACATAATCGGAATCGCGGCGGGTGAAAAGCACGTCGTCATGCTGCATTCGGACGGCAGCGTCAGCGCGGCTGGCGACAACTCATACGGTCAGTGCGAGGTCGCGGCTTGGAGCGACATAGTCGAGGTCGCCGCCGGACAGTATTTCACGCTCGGACTGAGATCGGACGGTCGCGTGGTCGCGGCGGGCTCGGACTCGGCCAGGCAGTGCGAGGTCGACGGCTTCAACAACGTCGCGTCGATCGCGGCGGGCGGACAGACAGCTGTCCTGCTCTTCGACGACGGCACGGTCAGACTCGCGGGATACCGCTCCTACGGGCTCGCCGGGGTCGAGAAGGAATCGGACGTCACGAACATCCGCGCCGGGTGGACCACGGTTGTAGTAAAACATAAAGACGGCAGATTCAGGCTCTACAGCGGCTCGCAGTCGGGCGATCCCGGCAGCGTCGACAACTGGCAGAAGATCAGCGAGTTCGCGGTCGGAAACGAGTGCGTGGCGGCAATCGACGAGAGCGGCAGGTTCTACAGCTCGGGCGACGGAGTTCCGAGGACAGATATAGTACAGTGAAAAGGAAAAACAAATGGACGAATCAAACAAAACGGAGGGCAGGAATGAAACCGATTCCGGGTCCGGAGCGGTCGTAACGCAGACCGCGGAATCTGAATCAAGTACAAACGGTGAGTCAGGCTCAATCACCACAGGCGGAACGGCGGAATCGGGCGAATCCACGCGCGGCGCGGTCGCGACGCTCACGGCGGAATCTGAATCTGAGGCAAGCAGCCAACCAGAGCCGGAGTCGACCGATGAGCCTGAAGACGCGTCCGGAGCCGATCAGAAGGTTAATGCTGACCCTGAACAAGCACCTGAATCCAGGACAAAACGCAGGAATTTTCTCCCGCTGATCATCCCGGCGGCTGTCGTGCTCTTCGCGGGCGGACTGGCGCTCCGGACGGTGATTCCCTTCCACGCCGAGCTCGGCGAAGAGGTTAAATTCAGCTTTCCGCGCTTTTTGATCGACGCCGACACTACAAGCGTAAACAAGGATTTAATCGGAGAATACAGCCTCCCGGCGAAGGTTCTCGGCTTCATCGGCACAGGCGTGAAAATGAGGGTCTCGGACACGACGCCGCCGAAGGTGACGCTCAGACAGCCGGTTATCATGACCGGGCAGAAAGACGTGAAGCCGGAGGATTTCGTCGAATCCTGCGAGGACGCGCAGGCGGTCACGTATGAGTTTGGGGACGCGCCGAATTTCCTGACTGAAAGCGGGACAAAGGAGTTTTACATCGTCGCGTCCGACGCGTCGGGCAACAAATCGAAGCTCAAAGCGAGCTGTGAGCTCGACGACTCGATCGCCGGTATAAGATACGAACTCGGTGCGGAAAATGAAAAGATCGCCGAGGAGCTCGCGGCGAAATTCGGCGTGAAAACGAATGAAATCGAGGGCGTCTCAGCCGGCGCCGGCGAGCATCCGGCGAGAATAGTTTCGGAAAAGCCAGTGCTCTTCACATACTCAGTGACCGACACGACCCCGCCGAAAGCCGAGCCGAACGCCCTTGACATCTTCCTCGGCGAGCGGCTGCTCGGCGCGCAGATCGAGCGGTTTGTGACAAATATCGAGGACGAGTCGGAGGTTGAGGTCGCCTACGCGTCGAAAGAGCCGAACTGGGACAAGGTCGGCTCGCAAAATGTAAAGCTGAAGCTGACCGACGCGGCGGGCAATGTGTCCGAACTCGAGTCGAAGCTGCGGGTGCACGACATCCCGCGCGAAATCACGGTCGAAGCCGGGACAACGACGTCCGAGCTGTTCGGGACGCTGCTCAAAAACTGCGCCGACTACAAGCCGACGCCAGACAGCGCCTACGAACTGAGCTACAAGCCGCTCGGAACGCATGAGCTGACGCTGAACGGCGAGTTCTCGGAGCTCAGCGTCAGCGTGACGGTCGAGGACACGAAAGCGCCCGAGCTTGAGACCGGGGACATAACGACCGACCGCGGAGTGCTGCCTGACCCGTCGGAGTTCGTGACGACCTGCCGCGACGCTACGGCGGTGAGCTATGAATACGCCGTGACGCCGGATGTCAGCGAAATCGGCGACGTCTACGTGACGATAATCGCGACCGACGAGGGCGGAAACAAGACGACGGCGGGCGCGTGGCTGACCGTGATCGCCGACCTGACTCCGCCGGTGCTTTACGGCGTGAAGGATATTTACTCGTATGAGGGCGACGCGATTTCCTACCGCGCGGGCGTTTCGGCGGTCGACGAAGCCGACGGACGAGTGACGGTCTATGTCGATTCGTCGCAGGTGCGCACCGGAACGGCAGGCACCTACCCGATCACCTACCGCGCGACCGACTCAAGCGGAAACACGGCGTCCGAGAAAGCGTATGTCTACGTACGGCGCGTGACTCAGTCGACGCTTGACGAGTACGCTGATTCTATACTTGACGAGATAATCGACTACGGCATGACCGAGCGCGAGAGAGCGCGGGCGATCTACGACTGGTGCCGCGAGAATCTGAAATACTCGACGGTCACGAGCCATCTCATGGGCAATTACTACAAATCGGCATACTCGGGATACAAACTGCATTATGGAAACTGCTACACATATTACGCGGTCGCGAGGTCGCTTCTGACGCGGACGGGAATCACGAATCAGATGATTCAGCGAAACAATCCGTCTAAGCCGCACTACTGGAATCTCGTGAAAATCGACGGCTGCTGGTATCATTTCGACACCTGCCCGCAGCCCTACCCGAACAACGTGGGGTGTTTCCTGCTGACCGACGCCGAGGTGGCGGATTATTCAACAAACAAAGAGAGCGGATACTACAATTTCACGAAAGGTATCTACCCCGCCACACCGTGAATTTAATTAAAGAGGAAAAGAAAATGAAAAAAATCATCCCGATAATCATATTAGCGGCGCTCCTGACCTCCTGCGGCGCACAGCCGGGGACGCAGGACATGCCGAACACTCCAGAAACGACCGAATCGAGCAATTCCGCCAGCGAAACGACAGCCGGTGGAGACGCCGGAACGCTTCCCGCCGAAGACACCGATCTGCCGGTGGTCGACGCGCCGGTAAACACGGCGTATGACATGGAGCTTGACTGCGGCGTGACGGTGACGATCGGCGCGGAGGCTGCGGGCGAGCTGAAGAAGCTGACCGACAAGCTTGGCAAGGAGACCGACTTCATGGAAGCGCCGAGCTGCGTGCATCCGGGAAATGACAAGGTTTACACGTTCGATGGATTCACAGTGACAAGCTCGCCCGACGCGAACGGAAACGAGTACATAGCCGAGGTGACGTTCACCTCCGACGCGGTGGGATTCGCGAACGGAGTCATGATCGGGTCGCCCGACGTCGACGTGACCGAGGCGTTCGGCAAGGATTTCGAGGAGAAGTTCGGCGTGCGGACCTATTCGATGAACGGCGTGAAGCTCACGTTCACCTTCACCGACGGCGCGGCGAGCGCGATAAGCGTTTCGGCAGCGCAGTGATTATTCCGCGGCAAAAATGACGTATTTTTTGAGGCGTTCGCTTTAGCAGGCAGGCACTTCGTGCCTGTCGACCACGTGCTG
>CAKSOR010000263.1 GCA_934477985.1 uncultured Eubacteriales bacterium | reverse complement strand
TCGGCGCGCTCCACGTCTCGCCGAAATCGCGCGAGATAAAGACGAGCGGCACTCTCCGGAGGTCGTCGCGGCAGAAAATCAGAAGATTTTCGCCGTCAATCAGTGCCGAGATTTCGGGGTGAACGAGGTGCGAGCCGTCTGGAAGGTCGCCGTTTTGCATGATTTTCACGAGACGCCAGTCTGAATCTATGCGTCCTGAGTCTGAAATCAGCACGGCGGGCGTGTTCGGGAAGCCGTCCGGCTCAGCGATGCGTCCGGGGAGCAGCAATTTGCCGTTGTTCATCGAATAAACATTCGTGTTGAGCTTGAACGGGATCGGCATTGTGCGCAGAAAATCGAATTTTCCGGTCGATTCGTTGAGGACAAAGATGTCAAGCGCGTGCATGTGATCCGCGCTGACCATTTCGTTGAGCAATAAATAGAGTTTTCCGTCGTCGATTCCGTAAACCGGAGGGCAGAAGAGGATTTTTCCGGTCGGATCTTCGGCGATGATTTCGGGGGATGTCCATGTTTTACCGCTGTCAAACGACTTCGCGCCGCGGATCGGTGTCGATCCTTGAAGCTCAGTCTTGACGCAGTTGTACCACGACGCGTATAGAACGCCCTTGAACCCGATTATCGCCGCCTCGTGGAGGAAACCGAATTCGTCGGTCGGCATCGTGACCTTGTAGGTTTTGATTGCGTCGGTTTTTTCGAGCGCGTCAAAATCAATGCCGTCGACAAGCTTCATCTGGTTGAGCATCGAATCGAGCTTTATGTCGTTTTCGTCATAATGCCTTAATTTCATGTCGTTTACCTCAAATAATGTAGCTGTTACTTACATATCAGACCGTGATTTCAATCTGATTTCCTTAATGAAGCAAGGTTTTGAAAACCCGGACTTATCTGTCCTCGCGGAAGTACGACTGTCCCAGCGCCGCCGGCGACTGGTATTCGCGCTTCTTGCGCAGGGTGATTATGATCAGCATTACAATTGTCATAATGTAGGGAATCATATCGAGGAACTGCGACGCGACCGTGATTTCGTGCCCGAAAAACGGGATCGACAGGTTCTGGATTTTCAGCCCAAGCGCGCGCATCGCGCCGAAAAGGTACGCGCCGAAGATCGCTTTCAGCGGATCCCAGGTGGCAAATATTACCAGCGCGACCGCGATCCAGCCGATGCCCGCGGTCATTTCGTCCTGCCAGCGCGGCACGAAAACCAGCGACATGTACGCGCCGCCGAGTCCGCAGAGGAATCCGCCCAGACAGATGTGGATGTACTTATACGCCGTGATGTTGATGCCCGACGCGTCCGCCGCGCCCGGATTCTCGCCGATCATCCGCATGCAGAGTCCCGGTTTGGTCTTCTTCATGTAGATCGCGAGGAGGATTGCCAGCGCGATTGAGATGTAGACGTAGATGCTTTGCACAAAAAACATGTTGCCGAGCACCGGAATTTTGGACAAAACCGGCACGGTTATCGCCGAAAGCGGTTCTCTGACCGAGTCGGGGAGGTTCAGGAGGGTGAGTTCCTGTCCGATGAAGCTCGAAAGTCCCGTTCCGAAGATCGTCAGAACCAGTCCGGTGACGACGTGGTTGCCCATGAAAGTGACCGTGATTACCGCGTAAATCAGCGCGCAGAGCGCTCCCGCGATGCCCGACGCGAGTATCGCCAGCACCGGATTGCCGGTTTTGACGCCCGTCCGGAAACCCATGCACGCGCCCATCAGCATCATGCCCTCAACTCCGAGGTTCGTGTGTCCGACTTTTTCGTTCATGATTCCGCCGAGCGTGCCCAGCAGGATCGGCGTGCCCATCTGCACGGTCGTCTGAAGGAAAAGGGAAAGTTGATTCAGCCATTCCATTTTATTTTTTCTCCTTTTTTACGCGGACAATCCGATAGCTTGTGAAAAATTCGCTCGCGAGCACGAAAAACAGGATGATGCCCTGGATGACCTCCGCCACCGACGACGGGATCTGCATCGCTACCTGGAGATACGAGCCGCCTTGCAGCAGGATCGCGAAGAGGAAGGAGCTCACAAGGATCATCGGCGCGGACAGCTTCGCGAGCCACGCGGTGATTATCGCCGTGAAGCCCAGTCCCGCCGAGATGTCGTTCGCGAGTCTGCCCTCGTTGCCGGTCGCCTGGATCATTCCGGCGAGTCCGCAGATGCCGCCTGAGATCAGCACCGCGATTATCAGCGTCCGGACGACGTTCATTCCGGCGTAGCGCGCGGTCTGCGGGTTTTCGCCGAGGACGGTGATTTCGAAGCCGAATTTCGAATATTTCATCATTATATATATGATCACGACCAGTACAAGCGCGATTATCCAGCCAATGTGCACACCAAATACCTTCGGAAGCGTCGAGTTTTCAGTGAATTTGAATATCTTCGGCATGTTTTTCTCCGCCGGGTCTTTCCATGGTCCGTACTGGAGGTAGGTCACCCATTTGACCGCGATGTAGTTCATCATCAGCGTGACAAGCGTTTCGCTCGTGTCGAGCTTGTGCTTGAGGAGCGCCGGGATCAGCGCCCAGATGCCGCCGCAGATCACCGCGACCAGCATCATCAGCGGAATCATCACGATCGCCGGCAGATCCGGACATTTCAGCCAGATCCATGTCGCGCCGAACGCGCCCATGTAGAACTGTCCCTCAGCGCCGATGTTCCAGAATTTCATCTTGAACGCCACCGAGACGCCCAGCGACATTATCAGCAGCGGAACGCACTTCGCGACCGTCGAGCGGAAGTTGTACGCCGAGCCGACCGCGCCTTTCAGCAGCTTTGCGTACATCGTGAAGGGGTTGTAGCCGAGGCACGCCATCACCAGCCCAGCCGCGATCAGCGCCACGACCACCGTTCCGACACGGAGGAGCGTCTCCTGCTTTGAGGTCATGCCCTGTTTTTTCTGTATTTTAAGCATTTGTTTCCTCCGTTAATTGTTTTCGCTGTGACCGAGCATCAGAAGTCCGATGTCCTCTTTCGTCGCCGTTTTCGCGTCGACGATGCCCATGATTCTGCCCTCGTGAAGCACCATTATCCGGTCGGAGAGCCCTAACAGCACGTCTAAGTCCTCGCCGATGAAGAGGATGCCGACGCCCTTTTTCTTCTGCTCGTTCAGGACGTCGTAGATGTTGTACGACGCGCCGATGTCAAGTCCGCGGACAGGGTAGGCGGTGATCAGCAGGTCGGGGTTCAGGTTGACCTCGCGCCCGATCAGTACCTTCTGGATGTTGCCGCCCGACAGCTTTTTGACCGCGTGGTAGGGCGAAGGGGTCGAAATTTCGAAGCGCTCGATGATGTCGTCGGCGATCCGGCGTCCCTCGGTGCGGTTGACGAAAAATCCCGGCATGTTCTGGTAGGATTTCAGCAGCACGTTGTCGATTATCGACATCGAGCCGACGAGTCCCATGCCGAGACGATCCTCCGGCACAAAGGACATCGTTATGCCGCGGCGGATTATGTCGCGCGGGGTCAGCTTGACGATCGAGTCGCCTTTGAAGACGATGTCGCCGCCCGAGATTTTCTGGAGTCCGGCGATCGATTCGCAGAGCTCCTTCTGTCCCGAGCCCGCGATGCCCGCGACGCCGAGAATTTCGCCGCCTGATAGGTTGAACGAGACTCCGTCGAGTGCTTTCAGGTGCTCGCCGTTCATGATGGTCAGGTTCTTTATCTCGAGTATCGGTTTTTCGGATTTTTCCGCCTGACTGCGGTCGATGTCGAGCGAGATCGGGCGTCCGACCATCAGCTCGGTCAGCTCGCGCGCGTCGAAGTCGGCGGTGTTTATCGTCTTGATCGAGCGCCCTTTGCGCAGGATCGTGCAGCGGTCACTGATCTCGCGCACCTCAGCCAATTTGTGCGTGATGATGATTATCGAGCAGCCCTGTTCCTTCATCGAACGAAGTATCTTGAAGAGCGCCTGGATTTCCTGCGGCGTCAGGACGGCGGTCGGCTCGTCGAGTATCAGTATCTTCGCGCCGCGGCAGAGAACCTTCAGTATCTCGCAGGTCTGCTTTTCGGAGACCGACATGTTGTAGACCTTGCGGTCGGGGTCGAGCTTCAGACCGAATTTTTCCTCAATTTCGAGGATGCGCCGCGTCATCTTTTTGCCCGATGTGAAGAAATCCTTTGATAGCGGCTCAGCGCCGTTCGCGATGATGTTTTCTTTCGCCGTCAGGACGTCGACCAGCTTGAAGTGCTGGTGAACCATGCCGATGCCAGCCGCGATCGATTCGCGCGGGGAAGAGAAGCTCACTTTCTTGCCGAAGAGCTCGATCGTGCCCGAGTCCGGCTGGTAGATGCCCGACAGGATGTTCATAAGCGTCGATTTTCCCGATCCGTTTTCGCCGAGCAGGGCGTGGATTTCGCCTGTCCGGACCTCGAAATTGATGTCGTTGTTCGCTTTTACGCTGCCGAAGGATTTGCAGATGCCTTCTAATTTTACGCAGGTCTCGTTCATTTCGTCTCCTTATTTTCGATAGAAATAGGTATTTATATTATACCATATTTTTACCTGTTTCGTCAATGGTTTTGCCATAAATAATTTTCAGTAAATTAAACGAAAATTCAGGGCGTTGAGACACGGTGAATTGTACTCCGTTTATTGAAAAACAAAAAGCACGAACAAATCGTGCAAAGCTCAAAAAATACATTGTATAAAGCTTTGGGGGAGGGTGGAGGTGGTTTGGAGGGGGCGGGAACCGCTTTGCACGTTGCAAAGC
>CAKSOR010000262.1 GCA_934477985.1 uncultured Eubacteriales bacterium | reverse complement strand
GGCGTGGTGTACGACGGCATCTACTCGAATGAGCTTGAAATCGCAGAGCTTGACCGCTACAAGTGTATAATATTCGCGAACGACTACATGATGACGCCCGAGCGACGCGAGAAATTCCGCAAACTGACCGCTGGAAAGACGCGTATCTGGCTCTACGCGCAGGGGTATTGCGACGGAAAGACGCTCGCGGTCGAAAATCTCTCGGAAACGGTCGGAATGAAGCTGAAACGCTCTGATGGCGCTGAGAAGCTGATCGGCTGCGGACTGCTCGACGGAGTCAGCGTCGGGATACCGAAGGACTCGCTGAAGCCCTTCTTCGCGGTCGACGACGAAGACGCGATACCGCTCGGAGTGACCGGGAACGGCGAGGTCTGCGCGGCGATGAAGAAATACGACGACGGCACGGTCGACTGCTGGATCGCGACGACGAAACTCACGCGCGAGCTGATTGAGCCGATGATAAAGGCGTCGGGCGCGCACATCTGGTGCGGTTCAGGCGACCCGATACTCGCGTGCGGCGGCTTCGCGGCGATAAACTCGCCCGCCGGAGGACACCGCGGGATAACTCTCCCGGACGGAAAGACGGTTGAGCTCGAGCTCGAGCCGTTCACGACCGAGGTAATTGAATATTAAAGAAAACCGGACAGTGTCTCACTGTCCGGAATTTTTCTTTCTGAACTCGCTCGGGGTCATGCCGACCTGCTTTTGGAAGACCCTCGCGAAATACTGCGCCGAGTTGAAACCGACCTTCTGCCAGACCTCGCTGTACGGCGTGCCCGCGTTGAGAAGCTCCTTGGCGTAGATTATCCGCTGTTCGTTCATCTTCTCGGTGTAGGTCATGCCGTAGTATTTCTGCATCAGACGGCTGAAATGGCGGCGGGTGATGTGAAGAGCTTTCAGTACGGACTCGGCCGGAGTGGCAAAATCCCCTCCGAAAAAATATGTGTCCAGCCGCGCCTTTATGTCGATCGAGCCGATAGTCTGCACACCCGGAGGGTCTGAATCGCTGCCGCTCACATCCGCCGCGATCCGCCCGAGTTCGGTAATTAGCCACGCGAATATTCCGCGTATCTTCTGCCTGTAACCGGGGAGCTGCATATGAGCCTCGCGGATTATCTCCGCGACACGCGCGCGCCATTCATCCGAGACACTTTCGACAAAGAAAAACGGACGCTCTAGGAGACTTCGCGCAATAAGGTCGTCATTACCTTCGTCCGAAGGTCGCCGCTCTACATCGAAGCGCATTCCGTACTCCTCCATATATTCGCTGACCTGCTCGTGCAGCACACCCGGACCGGTCAAATACATGCTGCCAAAGCGCATATCAAAGCTCTCTCCGGCGACCGTCAGCTTTCCGCTCCCTACGCCGATCATATGGAGCTCGAAATTCATATGCTTGTGCGGTTTGACATGCCATTTTTTGGGCTCGTCGTAGCCGACATAGTTCAGCGTGACAAGATAATTTCCGAACGCGACGCTTATATCTGACAGGTGGACATATTGTGAATTCATGCGGCATCGACCTCCTTTCATGAATAATTATATCACAACCGCACAAAAAAGTCAAGTTTTATGAAACAATATGGCTCAGTTTGAAGCAACCTTGTCCTTTTTGTGTATTGACTTTTCCTGTAGTCATGTTATAATTAAATTACCAAAATACAAAGGAGCGTTGAAAATGAAACTCAATTTGCGCAAAGTATCTCTTCTGCTCGCACTTGCGTTCTTTCCGGGCATCGTCTCCTGCGGCGGGACTTCCGGACAAGTGGACACGACCGCGTCGGACACCCAGACCACCGCCGAACCAGTCGCGACTTCATTACTTGACTCACTTGAAGACAAGAACTTCGAGGGACGCGATTTCGTCGTCTACGACGGCAACTACAGCAAGGGACTCCAGGTGAACTTCCCGGGCGAGGAAGCCAACGGCGAAATCGTCAACGACGCGCTTATCGACCGCGACCGCGCTATCAGCGAAAAGTACAATGTCAACATCAGGTACTTCGCGGCTGAAAACGTCGACGCGCTCAAAAACTCGGTCATCGCCGGAGACAACGAGTACAACCTTGCCTTCTCTACCATCTACTCACTCCACACGCTCGCGCTGTCCGATGTTCTCGCCGACCTGAACGAACTCGACCCGATAACTCCCGACGCCGCTTGGTGGAGTCCACTCATAGCCGACAGGCTCTCACTCAACAACCACCTCTACTACACCGCCGGCGACATAGCGCCATCGATCTATCAGGCGCCGCTCTGCATGTTCTTAAACCTCGATCTCTACGAGGATTACGGCTACAAAACCGACCTGTTCCAGCTCACGCTTGACGGCAAGTGGACGCTTGACGTGCTCGCCGATCTCACAAAGGATCTTAACCAGGATCTCAACGGCGACAACGCCTTCAAGCCCGCCGACGATTTCTTCGGCATCGGCATGCAGCCTACAGCGGAAGCGGTCGACGCCTTCTTCGGCGGCGCGAACATCTCGATCTGCAAGCTCTCAGCCGATAAAAAAGAGCTCACCCTCTCGGCTTTCGGCGACCGCGACATCTCGGCTATCGAGAAAATAATCAGCGTCTGCACAAAGATTCCATATGAGGACGTGAACGACATAATCAACCTCAACTTCAAGGTCGGAAAGTCGCTCTTCCTACAGCACAAGCTCGAGAGCGCCGCCACACACCTTCGCGATATGAAGAGCGATTACCTCATTCTCCCTATGCCGAAATACGACGAGAATGACGGCTACATCTCCTGCGTCAGCGGTTATGTGTCGAGCTTCACCGCCGTGCCGAAGAACGATGACCCCGAATTCTCCGGCTTCATCACCGAGGCGCTCGCGCGCTGGTCGCATGAGAGCCTCCGCCCGCTCGCCTATGACGTCGTCTACAAGCAGAAGAACACCCGCGACGAGCGCAGCGCCGAGATTCTCAACATCCTCTTCGACACGCTATACATCGAGTTCGGCACAGTCGGTTCATTCGCCGACATACGCATCGTACTGCGCGATGTCATCTTCGACAAAAAGCCGATCGCGTCCTCGATCGAGGGCATCCGCACCGCCGCCAACGAGCAGATGAAAAAGTTCGCCGCGGAATGGTAAAAAGGAGAATTTCGTACACAAAATGGTTAATTTCGTCCATTGAACCCGCCACGATAAAATGATATAATAAAGGTAGCGCCATCTGCTTTCGGCGCTGCCACTTCTTTTATCCCGAAAGGAAATTATCATGAAACACGCTCTCGAAGTCCGAAAGGACGGATTCTATATCGACGGCGGGAAATTTTTCCTCATCAGCGGCGATTTTCACTATTTCCGCACTCACCCCGACGGCTGGCGGCGCAGACTCCGGCTCATGCGCGATTTCGGTCTGACCGCGGTCACTACTTATGTCGCGTGGAATCTCCACGAACCCGAGCGCGGACGCTTTGACTTCTCGGGAATCGCGGACCTGCCGCGGTTTCTGCGCGAGGCTGACGAGGAGGGACTCAAGGTCGTGCTCCGCTGCTCGCCTTACATGTGTGCCGAATGGGATCTCGGCGGTCTGCCCGCGTGGCTTCTGAAGGATCGCTCGATCTGCCTGCGCTCCTCCGACCCGAAGTTCATGTCTGCCGTGTCCGACTATTTCCGGGTTCTCGCCGGGAAGGTGCGCCCGTATCTCGCGACAAACGGCGGTCCGGTCATCTTGGCCGGAGTCGAGAACGAGTACGGCAGCTTCGGAAACGACAAGCAGTATCTGAAGCAGCTCGCCGAACTCTACCGTGAGTGCGGAATCGACGTTCCGTTCATCAGCGCGAACGGCTCTGATCCCTTCAAGTATTTCAACGGCACGCTCCCCGAGAACTGGAACGGCGTCGACTGCTCGGCGCTCCCCGGCGGAATAAAGGAGCTCGACCGCCTGCTCGCCTGCCAGCCCGACAAGCCGCCGATGGCTGGCGAGGCTTGGTGCGGGAATATCCAGTTCTGGGGCAGAAAGTTCGGCATCGGACTCAATGTCGAAAAGAACGCCGAATACCTCAGACTAGCGCTTGAGAAGAACGCCTGTGTCAACTTCTACATGTTCTGCGGCGGAACGAATTTCGCCTTCTGGTCGGGCGCGAACCGCACCTCGAGTGTCGACGAGAAATACATGCCGCTCATGACGAGCTACGATTACGACGCGCCGATAAGCGAGGACGGCGTTCCGCGCGAGAAATATTTCGCTCTGCGCGACGTGCTCGATGAGTTTCTCGGTAAGCCGAAGCGCCCGCACACCGTGCCGGTACACGAGGTTCAGGCTGTTCCGGGCGTGAAGCTCAGCGAGTCGGCAAAGCTGTTCGAAAACCTTGACTCGCTGACCGACCGCCGCGTATTCTCCCAGCGCACACAGTGCATGGAGGATCTCGACGCTTATTCCGGATTCATTCTCTACACGACTCACCTCGACCACACCGACGACCGCCTGCGCCACGTGAAGCTCTACGACCTCGCCGACCGCGCGATGATCTTCCTTGACGGCGTTTATCTCGGCGCGATAATGCGCGACGGCGACAACAACCACGACATAAAATTCCGCGTTCCGGAGGGCGGCGGCGAACTGTCGATACTTGTCGAGAACATGGGTCACACGAACTACGGTCACCTGATCTACGACCGCAAGGGACTGAACGGCAGTCTGCGCTTCCTCATCGAGAACGAGGACGGCTCTTATCTCTACAATTTCGCGA
>CAKSOR010000261.1 GCA_934477985.1 uncultured Eubacteriales bacterium | reverse complement strand
GAAGTACTGGGTGATTCGTCGTGGAGATTAGACATGTTCGATAACCCCCCAGACTTGTCAATCAAATTGCCGACTTACGTCGCCAATTTGATACGCTAAGGGCGGGTTATCGAACATGTCTATTATACCATCTTGACAGAACGGATAAAATAGAGTATAATATAAAAAAGCGGAACTATTCTATAATTCGGAGGATGATATGCGTCTTGATCAATGGGAATTCAGGTATTTCAGGTCGGATCGGTACCGCAACAAAGACAATACATTTGACGATTTCCGCAACCTGCCGCGACCGTTCGTCTCGCTTGGTCTGATAAAAGGCGGGAGCTGGAGCTATGAGCAGAATTTTATAGGCTCTGACGCGAGAGCTGCCGGGGAGATCCGTGAGGGCGAGGTGCTCTACATTCCGCAGGGCGCGACCTATTCGTCGGTGTGGCACGCCGGAGCTTCGGTGGGTTCTGAGTGTGTTTCACTGCACTTCGAGCTCGCGGGCAGCGTGCTGAACTCGCATCGGTCGAAAATACAGAAACTCGCGGCGTATGACGGAATCGCGGAGGATTTTGAGTATCTTCTGCGGCTCTATCACTCGAAGTCGGTCGACGACGAAAAAGCGCTTTTCAGAAAGCGGCTTGATGTCATCTCACGGCTCTACGGCGTTGTGAGCCGCCTTGTCGGGCAGATAGAGATAAGCGCCGACGACACCGACCCGCGGCTGATCCCGGCGCTCGAATATCTTCAGACTCACTCGACCGAGAAGATCAGCGCGGCTGAGCTCGCGTCAATGTGTTATATTTCAGAGCCGTATTTCTACATACTTTTCAAAAAATCGGTCGGCGTTCCGTTTGTTGAATACAAGAACAGTCTGGTTGTCTCGAAAGCCGAGCGGATGCTCATCGAATCGCCGGAGCTCACGGTGGAGGCGATCAGCCGAAGCCTTGGCTTCTCGTCCGGAGCGTATTTCAGGCGGGTGTTCAGGCATTTTCTCGGCTGCTCTCCGCGTGAATACCGGAAAACAGGCAGACAGAGCTGAGATTTTCCGGCGTCAGCGCCGTACAGACGAAAAAAGGAGCGCCATGTCGGCACTCCTTTTTGGTTATGTTATATGACGCTTGTCAGTCCTTCCGCCCGCCGGCTATCGGCATCGCGGTCATTCTGAGCTTTGCCGCGCCGTATGGAATCAGCGTGACCTCTTCCGCCTCGCCGACCGGCTTTCTTGACTCCGGAAGTCTCGCGGCGACATCGCGGAAGCCGTCTTCGAGTCCCCAGCCGATGCCGACGAGCGACGCCTTCAGTGTGGCTGACGGAGTTTTCGCCGAGAACGGAATCTCTCCCGCCTCGCTCTCACTCGCTTCAAGCGTGCGGTTCGCGAAGGCATAGCTCCACTTTCCGGTCGGTTTCAGGTGGTAGTCGCAGTAGGGGAACTTTCGGTCGACGCCGTTTCTCGAGTACTCGCGCTTTTCCGGGCTGTAGTCGATCGGCAGCGAGTAGACGAGCGAGCCGCGCTCAGCCGTGAAGAGTCCGCCGGTGTATGGCACGAGCTTCGCGTCGGTCGAATACTCCACGCGGATGACCTTCTCCTCCTCGCCAAAGCCGTCGAACACGAGCATCGTGCGCTTGGCGATCATTTCGCCGTTCACAATGACGCCCCTTGCGAAGGACGGTACGCGCACTTTGAGTTTCATGCCAGTTTTTTTCCCCGCTTTAACGCGGTAGACGAACGAATTTCTGAACGGATAGTCGGTCTCGAGCGAAATACGTACCGGCACACCCCTGAATTCACTCTTAACCTCGCATGGGAGCGGCACTGACGAGACGAATCCGTCGCCGGCGCGCATGAACGCCGACAGCGCGAGCTTCGGCCAGCCCTGACCGAAGTTCGCCGTGCAGCAGCCGTAGTTCGGCTCGAGTCCGAAGATGTGCGCGTCCGAGCTGTTCGTGCGGAAGAGCGATCTTCCGGGGAACGGCGAAGCGCTTATCTGGTTGGTCATCTGGTCGTACTGGTGCGCCCACATATCGTCGGTCGTCGCCGCCGGGAGCGCGTTGAACGCGACCTTTTCGAGCAGCTCAGCCCATTTCCGGTCGCCGGTCACGGCGTATAGCCACTCGAACGAGTACATCAGCTCGACGACCGCGCAGAGCTCGACGCCCTGAATCGCCGACCTTCCGGAGAGACACTCGTCTCCGGTGAACGTCCCGACCGGCATTCCGTTGTGCTCCATAAGAATATCGTACCGCGTCCGGGCGAGGTCGCGGTATTTCTCGTCGGTGAACTCACTCATCAGCGCCTCGCTCTTGAGCATCATCGCGAGGTTGACGACGTGCGTGTGGTAGGTCCACTGATTGATCGGGCGCTTCCAGGCGTCGTGGAAGCTGTCATAGTCCGCGCCGGTATCGCGCAGGAAAGCCGCCATCTCGTCGAACCAGGTCTCGTCCGGATACCATTTCTTCAGGTATTTCAGCGCGATGAGCCCCTCGAACCAGCGAAACTTTCCCCAGTCGTAGACGCGGACTCCGCCGCTCCTTGCGAGCTCGTAGAAATTCTTCATCGTGCGGTAGAGCACGTCGGGAATTCTCTCATCGCCGGTGCAGTCGTACCAGACGGTCAGCACCTTTGAGATCAGGTGTACAGCCCAGATGTCGTACTGATCGCGCGGGGTGTCGCCGCTCGGGCAGATCCAGCCGTCGGCTTCCTGACGCGAGATGATGGCGTCGACATACTTCTTCGCGCGCGCCTCCATGTCCTCGTCGCCGAGCAGGAAAGCGAGCGGAATGAATCCGTCGAGCCAGTAGGGAACGCGCTCCCAGCCCTCAGCCGTGCCGCCGATCCACTTGCTGTCGCGGACATCGCGCCAGACCTTGTCGAGGTTTCCGGCAAGACCTTTCGCCTCGATCTCAAGCTGACGGCGCATCCATCCGGTCGGAATGAGCTCGCGCGACGTCAGAAAACTGTATTTATCCTTCATATATGACTCCTTTACATAAAACGACTTGACAATCGCGTCAAAAAGCCGTATAATAATAAAAGTATACCTTATTTTCTGACATTTTTCAATTGCCATTATGGTTTTCAATATTACAAAAACCGGCACGCATTGAGTGTACCGGCAAATCCCGGAGGAGCTTATGTACCTGTCGCCGACCCCGCCGCCCGAATTCCGCACCTGCGCGAAGAAGATATTCGCGCCGGGCGAGATACACACCACACGCTGCTACGGACGCAGCGTGCTTATCCTGATGACCAGGGGAGTGCTGACCTTCCGCGAGGACGGGACAGACTTCGCGCTTCGCGAGGGCGAATACTACATCCAGCGCGAGGGGCTGATGCAGGAGGGACTGACTCCCGGCGTCTCACCCGAATATTACTACATCGAGTTCAACGGCGCGTTCCGCGAGACGAACGAACACGGAGCGGGGCTTCTGATCCGCGGGAATTTCAACGGCTCGGTGATCCTGCCGGTGGTCGAGAGCTTCGAGTCGCTGTTCGCGCGGCACACGGCGAATCAGTTTCTGCTCAACTCATATATGAACCGCGTCTTCGGCGAGCTCTCGAGCGTGACGTTCCGCGGGAGCGAGCAGGACGGAGTTCTTGACCTTATAAAGAGCGACATCGAGTCGCGGTTCAACGAGAACACGACGCTCGACGAGCTCGCGAAGCGCTACGGATATACATCGGGGCATCTTATCCGGCTGTTCAGGCAGAAGTTCGGCGTCACGCCGCACCAGTATCGGCTGAAGCTCCGGATGGAGCACGCAAAGTGGCTGATCGGAAACACTGATCTTTCGCTCGAGGCGATAGCCGACGCGGTGGGGTACAGGGAATTTCCGTCGTTCTGGCGGTGCTACAGGTCGGTCTACGGCGTCTCGCCGGGAAAGGACAGGTAGACCTCGCAAAAAAAGTTTACAATTGCGGGTATTGACAAAACATTCTGTATAATGTATAATGGTTATACAAAATGTCTGAATTGACTGTCGGGTCATGAAACGCGGCGTGTAATGGAGAGTGCCATGAACAGAAAAGTGATCAAAACAGCCGTGCGCGTATTGCTCATCGCCCGGTTGTATTTGTACTGCTGTTTAACATGGGAACAAGAATTTCCGACGCGGGCACGGTAAGTACAATACTTTGAGATGAAAGGATCAGGTGGTGTTTGACTATGTATCCAAAGAATATAGTTTTCGCGATAGATTCCTTCAAGGGGAGTCTTTCATCGCCCGAGGCCGGACAAGCCGCCGCTCTCGGAATGAAGCGCGTTTTCCCCGACTGCGATATGGTCGTCTCGCCGCTCGCCGACGGCGGAGAGGGAACGCTTGAGGCGCTCGTCGACGGACTTCACGGTGAGTATGTCACATTGAATGTCCACGATCCGCTCGGGCGGATGATCACAGCGCGATATGGGATCGCAGGCGGTCTGGCGGTCATTGAGATGGCGTCGGCTGCCGGAATTACGCTGCTCACCAAGGACGAGCTCGACCCGCTGGCGGCTTCGACCTACGGCGTCGGAGAGATGATTGCCGACGCGATAAAGCGCGGGATAAGGCGTTTCATCATCGCGATCGGCGGTAGCGCGACCAACGACGGCGGCGCGGGAATGCTCGAGGCGCTCGGCTTCAGGTTTCTGGACGGTGAGAAAAATCCGATCCGGCGCGGCTGCGAGGGGCTCTCAGAGCTTGTGTCGACCGAAGTGCCCGAGCTTCCGGAGCTTGACATAAAGGT
>CAKSOR010000260.1 GCA_934477985.1 uncultured Eubacteriales bacterium | reverse complement strand
CCTATGAGGAGCTGAAGACAGACGGCTCGCACCCGCGCTGTGAGGTCACAGACGAGCTTCTGGGGCTTTTAGACGTGCTTGTCGACGGAAGATTCGTCGAGGAGAAAAAAGACCTCAGACTGCGTTTTCGCGGCTCGTCGAACCAGCGGATAATAGACGTGAAGAAAACTCTCGCGAGCGGAGAGGTTGTTCTGCTTGAGAAATAATTTTCGCCGTCCCGGCAAAACGGGACGGTTTTTTGTTGACAAATGGCTTTTTATGTGGTATACTTAATTATCAAACAGGAGGAGAACGATCATGAAAAAACTCACTGTCAATTTTGAAGGCACATCTGACCCGACCGGCTATCTCTTCTCGCTCGCGAAATGCCTTTCGGCGGCGCTACGCTGCGGAGGTTACGAGGAGTATGCCGACGACATCATCGCGTCGAGCGGCTTTGCGTTCAGGCTCTGGGTCGCGCCCGACCTCTGCCCGAGCGGAACGAGCATCTGGGAGTTCAGGGCTCAGAAGCCCTGGGTTGAGAACGGCGGGCTGACCTGCGGCTACGTTGAGCGGCTCTGGGGGCAGGACAGCATCGAGGAAGAGCGCAGGCTCGAGGCTCTGGGTCTCATAAAGGACTCGGTCGACCGCGGGATCGCCGCCGTCGCGTGGGATCTCAGCGGCTGTGAGTGGGGTCTCGCGACCGGCTATGACGACGAGAGACAGATTCTCTCGACTCTGAAGCTCGACGGTTCGGAGGGCGAGGTGCGGTATGAAAAGCTCGGAAAGCTCGATCTGCCGATTCTCTCGGTGCTGACTGTGACCGGGAAGTGCCCGAAATCGCCCGGAAAGCTCGTTGCCGACACAAAAGCGCTCGCTGTGAACCACCTGAACGGCGGCGAGTGGTGCGACAACCCGAAGGGAATAGCGGCTTACGACACGCTGATCTCGTTTGTCCGCGAAAGGCTGTCGACCGACACGCTCTGGAATCTTGAGTACTACCTCGGCACGTTCGCGGCGCTGCGGTACTACGCGGCGAAATTCTTTGAAAAGTACGACGAGGACGAGCTCGCGGGACTCTACAAAAATATCTACGATTGCTGGAGCAAAGCGTTCGGTCTGGTCTCAAGCGGGCTTGAAGCGCGCGATGATATAGCGGCGCTGCTTGAAAACGCGAAGGCTTACGAAATTTCTGCTTTAAAGGCAATGGAGGAAAATTAAATGTACGAATTTCTCAAAAACCAGTGGGAGGGCAAGAAGGTCTGCTTTTTAGGCGACTCGATAACCGACGGAGTCGGTGTGCAGAAGGGCGAGCGCTATTTCGACCTGCTTGACGACATGATCGGCATTAAGTCGGTCGGCTACGGAGTCAACGGAGCGAGCTTTATCGGTCTGCTCTCTCAGATCGACCGCATGGAAGCAGAGCAGGGGAAGGATGTCGACGCGATTTTTGTTTTCGCCGGAACGAACGACTATAACGGCTCAAGACCGCTCGGCGAATGGTATGAATATTCCGACGCCGAGGTCATACTTGAGCGCGACAACGACGGAAACACACTCCGCACTGAGATTCGAAGAAAGCGCGAGTTCTCGTTCGACCGCGCGACCTTCAGGGGCTGCGTCAACACGGTGATGGCGCGGCTGCGTCACGACTATCCGCACACGACGATCGTTCTGATGACCCCGGTTCACCGCGGCTACGCGGCTTTCGGTCCGACGAACATCCAGTTTCCCGAAAACTACCCGAACCATCTTGGGCTCTATGTCGACGCATACGTCGAAATCGTCCGCGAAGCCGCGTCGATCTGGGCGACCGAGCTGATTGACCTGCACAGCGTCAGCGGTCTGTTTCCCTGCTTTGACGAGAGCGCCGATGATTTCGCGAACCCCGAGCGCGACCGTCTTCATCCCGGAAAGCGCGGACACGAAAGGCTTGCGCGTGTGATCGCGCGGAAGATGACGGCGATTGACGTGTGAGGTCGGGATGCATTATCTTGATTCGCAGGCTCCCAACTCTCCGGTTATCAATCGGGAGCGGTTCAAGGGCTATCCTGAGCATGTCCACGACAATCTTGAGCTTGTACTGATTGAATCCGGGACACGCGAGGTGTATATCCGCGGGAAAAAGTATACAGAGCCGCCCGGTTCGCTTACTGTCGTATTTCCGTTTCTGCCGCACAGCTATCCGGACTCGCCGGACGCTGTGTACGCCTGGGTGGGAGTCAGTCCGCGTTTTCTGCCTGGAATCGAAGAACTGCTCGGATATGTCCCGGAGTCTCCGGTTATCGAAGCCGGACGTCTCGGAAGGCATACCGTGCTCGTTGAATATCTCTTCGGCTGTCCGCGTGACACGCGAGCTGCGACTCTGAACGCGCTCGCGGCGGCGCTGGTTTCCGAGCTCTCGGAGGAGCTGTCGCTGAAGAAACGGGAATTCAGTTCGGTAGGATGCGAAGTGCTGTCGGTTTTAGCGGCTCACTGCCGTGAGAATGATTTTTCGCTTGAGGCGCTCTCAAAGCTCACCGGAATCGCCGCGCGTGAACTCGCCGGTTTTTTCAGGGCGTCGTTCGGGATGACATTCGGCGCGTTCCTTCGAAAATATCGGCTTGACAACGCGATCAGCATGCTTGCCATGCGTGGAAAGTCAATAACCGAGATCGCGTTTGAGAGCGGCTTTTCGAGTGTGCGGACTTTCAACCGCGTGTTCCGCGAGGAGTTCGGCGTATCTCCGTCGGAATATCGGAAATAGCGCGGAATGACCGGAGATTTTACGCGTTTTGGCTATACTTTTTCCTCTTTATGTGGTAAAATGAATCTGTCGGAATCTACCGATAAATCTGTTTTATTAAGGAGTGAAATTATGCTACCGGAATCATTTGACTTCGTGAATCATTTCAGGAAGTATGACGGAAACCCGATTCTGCGTCCCGGCTCGACGAAAGAGACAGCCGACTGCGTCTTCAATCCCGGCGCGATCCTGCATAACGGCGAGGTGCGGATGCTCTGCCGCTGTATAAACTTTGACACGCCGAAAAGCGGCGACAACTGGAGCGTGTCGACGCTCGTCTGGGCGAAAAGCCGCGACGGACTTTCCTTTGAGCTTGACGACAAGCCTTTTCTCGCGCCCTGGACCTTTTATCCCGGACTTGACGCGTCTCGCTATCCCGGCGGATTTGAGGATCCCAGACTCGTCTTCATCCCGGAGGAGGGACTCTACGTCCTGACCTTTACAGGGGTTGAGAGCATCCACCGCACACCGGGAATGTCGGCGATTTCCGCAGACCTTGAACACTGGGAGTTTTTAGGTGAGAACTTCCCCGCGCGCGCGGTCTCGCTGACCGACCGGAGGATAAACGGAAAATACTGGGCGTACTACGGTAATTCGGGAATCTGCCTTGCCTGGTCAGAGGATCTTCGTGTCTGGGAGACCGATAAATCTCCCGTGATGCGCCCAAGAACGGGATTCTTTGACGAAACGCTCTGCGAAGCCGTCTGCGCGCCGATAATTAACGACGATGGAATTCTGCTCCTCTACAACGGCGCGGCTCCGGGACATTACAAGAAGAGAATCTCAAACGGTGTCTATCGCTTCCGCGAGGGCGTGGATGACCACTGCTACTCGATAGGCTGGGCGCTGTTTGACCGGAACGACCCGACAAGACTTATCGCGCGGTGCGACGACTCCTTCCTGAAGCCTGAATTACCCTACGAGCTTTACGGCATCGCCGAATACACTGCCTTTGGCGAGGGACTCGTGAGGCTTGACGGGAAGTACATACTCTATTACGGCTGCTCGGACACGAGAATCGCGGCGGCGATTGCGGAGGTGTGACGCGATGAAAAGAACATTTGCACTGATTCTGCTTCTGTGCCTTGCAGCGTCGCAGTTCTCCTGCGAAAACGACGGCGGGTCAAATGAGACCACGAAGGCTGACGAGGCGTCCGTGAGCTCAGACGGCGAGACTTATCCGCTGCCTGAAGCCGATTTCGGCGGAGATTCCTTCGGCATTCTCTGCCGCTCTGAGAAAAAGTATGAGATCTGGTCGGACGGCGAGGATGGAGAGACGCTCAATGACGCGGTCTATGAACGCAACCGCAATGTCGAGGAACACTACAAAATTAAAATCGAGTGTCACGATACCGTCGGCAGCTGGAATGAGCGCGAGAACTTCTACAAGGTCTTCACCGGAAGCGTGCTTGCGGGTGAGGACAAATTTGATCTTGTCGCATATTACGAGGCATGCGCCCAGGTGCCGATAACCGAGGGCTACATGCTCGACCTCAATGGTATAAAGTCGCTCGATTTCTCGCACGACTGGTGGTATCCGGGTTATAACGACGTAATGACGGTCAACGGAAAGCTATATTCCTGCCTGGGCGACGCGGCGATGACGACCTGGGAATACCCCGCGGTCACTTTCTTCAACAAGAATCTGATGGACAGATACGGCATGGAGTATCCGTATCAGGCGGTCAAGGACGGCAAATGGACGTTTGACATGCTGTGCGAGCTCGGAAAGCAGGTCAGCGAGGATCTGAACGGAGACGGAAAGTTCGACGAGAATGACTTATACGGCTGGATCACCGGTGACGGAATGATCCGATGCATGCCGACCTCGTTCGATTTCCCGCTCTGCGTTACCAGAAACGGCAAGCCGGAACTATCGGTCGGAAGCGAGAAGTACTATGAGGTCTACGACCGCGTCTATGATGTTCTCTGGAACAGCGACTGGGCGACGGTGC
>CAKSOR010000259.1 GCA_934477985.1 uncultured Eubacteriales bacterium | reverse complement strand
ATATTCCCCGAGTCAAAATGCACTCCGTAAACGATCTGAAACCGACCGTAAAACAGACCGCAGAATATCTCCGCGATCTGTATGATCTCGTCATTATCCAGTGAGACGTTCTCGTAATCATCAAACGCCAGAATAAAATGCACCATCTGACGACCGCCGGTCTCACACCAGAAGCCCTTCACCGCGTGGATCTGCTCGGCGGCGTGATTAAGGTCAACCGCGAAACCATCGCTGAAAACTGCTTTGCGAACGACATAGTCCACGAGCTTCTCCGGCGCATCAATATTATTATAATCATTCAGAATTTTAAGCACCGGCATAGTTCGTTTAACCTCTCTTTTATCTCACAAGTTGCTTGCGATTCATCAAGCCTTCCGACCACGAGCTGCAATCCGCAAAAAATCGCTGAGAACTGCTGTAAGTCCGGCAGTTTTCCGGAACTGTACAGATGCAGCGCGGCATTTATCGCGGCGGATTTGTTCTGAACCGAATCGAGTATTCTGACCGACTCATCGTCGGGACGGAAACTGACGCTTTTGCTGTTATTCATTGCAGCTTCTCCTGTCAAGCCCGGAGTGTTCGAGTACGAACTGTTCGACCGCGGTTCTTGGAATCTTCCAGTTCTTCCCGCACCGGAAGGCTTTAAGCTCTCCGCTTTTAAGAAGCGAGTAAACCGTGTTGTGACCTATCCGCAGAGCCTCGCTGACCTCCTCGGCACTCATCATGTCTTCGTATTCGTCAAACATTTTTACTGCCTCCCTTGTCACAGTTCTTGGAACCGCATTTTCCGCACAAGCATCGGTCATTACCGTGTTCCCGGCATTTCTTTCTTCTAACAGGATGATCTTTGCGATTGTATAGATCGAGCTTTTCGATCTGCTGAAAAATTGCCGGCTCGGTGCGCTGGAGAGTCAGTGCCATCTCTGTGATTCCGTATTCGCTGTAAAACATTGATTTGAGATTTTCGATCTCGTCCTCCGACCAGTACTCTCCCTGGCGTTCGGGTTTTGAAGTATTTGTCCTCATGGCTTTAATAGCCGTTTTAATGTTAAGTTTCATGATCTGAAACTCCTCTCGTGTTTATTTTCCATTGAATGGCAATGGATTACTTTATTGTTAGTTCGTTGTTAAAGTTTACATTGGAGAAATGGTTGGATTCGGAGCGGTTTTGAGAATGCATCCTCTATATCAGAAATCTTTCCGGAAAATTGCAAATATTTCTCTCATACAAGAAACATTTGCTTTTGTGGTTCTACAGATTTGTCGCTATCGGCAAGAAAACGCGATTTTAACGAATTACATCTTGATTTTTTGCCGATAATATGATATAATATTATCAGAATGGAGGGATTCAAAATGGAATATATATCCGTTTCAGCGGCGGCTGAACTCTGGGGAATATCCGAACGCACCGTGCGGAATTACTGTGCGCATGGAAAGATCAATGGCGCGTTTATGACCGGAAAGACATGGAACATTCCCGCTGACGCAAAACGACCGGAACGTTCGAATAAAATAGTCGATAAGCCGGAGACACTTTTGGATCGCCTTCACAATGAAAAAATCAGTGGCGTCAAGGGCGGCATCTATCACAAACTACAGATTGAGCTGACATACAACTCAAACCATATTGAAGGCAGTCGGCTGACTCATGACCAGACGCGATATATTTTTGAGACGAACACTATCGGTATTGAAGGCGAAGTACTTCGTGTTGACGATATTGTTGAAACATCAAACCACTTCCGCTGTATAGACCGTGTAATCGAAAACGCCGGAAAGAGCCTGTCTGAAAGTTTTATTAAGGAACTTCACAGAACACTGAAAAACGGAACGAGCGATTCCCGCAAGGAATGGTTCGCGGTCGGTGAATACAAAAAACTTCCGAACGAGGTCGGTGGCATAGACACGACTCCACCCGAGCTTGTTGGGACTGAATTACGCAAACTATTGACTGAATATAACTCAAAGGGCAATGTGACGCTGACCGATCTGCTGGATTTTCATGTGAGGTTTGAACGCATTCATCCGTTTCAGGACGGTAACGGACGTGTCGGGCGGCTTATACTTTTGAAGGAGTGTCTGAAGCATGATATAGTCCCGTTTATTATAGACGATGATATGAAGATGTTCTATTACCGCGGGCTGAAGGAGTGGAATCAGGAGAAAGGATTTCTTACCGACACCTGCCTTGCGGCGCAGGACAAATTCAAGAAGTGGATGGATTATTTCAGAATTCCGTATTCGAAATAATATATCTTCCGCAGTAATTTAATACTCATATAACCATATAGTAAACCATTCCGGATACCCGGTGACGACAGCATCAACACAACACCATCAAAGCCACAGTTAATATATATAACAATATAGGATGTACAGATAAAGCACAACAGTAAAAAGACACAAAAGTAAGTTTAATAAGTCAACCCAAAATCAAAAAGAGTCAGATTCATCCTATACCAATGTACGCGGATCTATAGCAAGAGCGCAAGTTGTATTACAACGCTCTTTACCGATATAGTTCATACAGTAATAAAAAATAAAACCAAAAAGTAAATCGGGAACTGCCGGATAAACGGCAGTTCCCATTTCTGTCTCAAGGCTTACTCCGAGCAGCTTCTGAATCGTTCGATCGCAAAGAGAATCCCTTCGCAGATCGCGATCAGCACGGCAATGATTATATTCGTGTTCATGAGCCTCACCTCCTCTCAGGCAAAATCCACGATCAGAACCACCCGTCGTAGAAGCAGCTCTCGATCTCGTCAGGAGTCATCCCGCTCGCCGCCATAGTCTCAACCTCGCCGGGCGAGAATCCGAACACGCCTGCGACCGATTTCAGGTCATCAAGATAGCTTTCGGACGATTCCGGCTCGTACAGAATATCCGCTGATGTGTATCTATCAGAAAGGAATCCGTATTCCCGGAGCATCAACCGGTCGGTACTGAACTCGGACATCGACCTTCCGCTTTTGTCGATTCTCAGAATGCTTCCCATGCCGAAAATGATCTCCTCCCGCTTTCCGTGGGATTTCAGAAAGTTCAGCTTGCCAACGGCGAGTTCGAGAAGCTCCTTTGTCGAGGCGTAAAGATACAGCCCGCTTTTCTGAAAATGAAAGATATTGCACGGATTATTTCCTTTGACGAAATACATTGTGTCGGCATCGTCAAGCAGAGTGAAGGTGAAGCTCCCATCGAGCTTTTCCGCCACAGCCGCGAGAGACATAAAATCGAGCTTTCCGGAATTTTCGATCATCTGAACCGCCACATAGCTGTCGGTCTCGATATTTGTCTTCGGGAGTGACAATTCTTTGCGTATCTCATCATCGTTCCAGATAACGCCGTTGTGCGCGAGTGAGAATGAATGTCCCGGAACCCAACCGCCGAACGGATGATTGTTCCGATTAAGTTTCTGATCGCCCTGAGTAGCAAGCCTTGTGTGTCCCATAACGACCGAAGTATTTACCGGAACTCTGAATCTGAGCTTGTGTGCCGGTTTCGGACGCTTGAAGATTCTGAGATTTCCGCCAGAATTGTACGCGATACCTGAGGCGTCGCTCCCTCTCGATTCGCATACTCTCGCAAGTGTATTCACAGTGAGGTCAAGCTGATTCTTAGTGAGGCTGTTGTTAAAGTCGATCACACCGAAAAGACTGCACATCAGAGCTCCACCTCGCTTTCAACCGGATCGTTTATGTAGAGCTTCCGCTCCTTGAGATACTGAATAAGCTCAGGTTCACTGACAGAGCCGACAAATCCGCTCCACGACAGATTCCTGATTTCATCGTCCGAAAGCATCATCGCGAGCGAGCAGATATGATCGACGAGCTGGAGAGTCGCGATAAGTGTGTTCAGCTTCAATGTTCCTCTGAATATGCGGAACTCGATTGTGTCGCGGTTCGAGAGATTTACGCAGGTGTAGCGGCTGCCGCCCTTCTTGACGTGTTCGAGCATTTCGGACGGTCGGTCTTTGTAACCGTATCGCGAAGCCCAACGGTCGAGCTGACGCTGTGTCCGACGCGAGAAAATGAGCAGCTCGTTCCAGTTCCGCTCGACGAAGTAGAGTATCCGCGCGATTGCCTTATCCTGCTCGTCCTCATAGATTCCGAAGGCACCTCGGCTGACATGAATATGAAGTCCGCAGGTGTCGGTCTGGTGCGAACGGTAGCCGAGTTCAGTCGCTTTTTCGAGTATGGATTTCCACGGCATATCATGTTCATGGAATGAGAGGCTCATCGGATGAGTCACTATCTCGAATCCGTCGTCAAGCGATCCGTCATGCTTGCAGTAGATGAGTTCAGAGTCAGCGTTTGAAACAGCCGAGAGCGCGCGGACATTGTCGTCTGATTCACCGCCGTCGTCGATTTCAAGCTCGACACCGAAGAATCTCGGACCTTCGCCGTAGAATATCGGCGAGGGCTTGTAATAGTAGTCGTGTACGATGTCCGACTCCGAATTCAGGATATTGAAGCATTCTTCGCAGTAGACATAATCGTCTCCGGGCAGGCTGTTCGCGTCGTCACAGCGGATAAGTCTTCCGCAGCGGTCGCAGGTTGTGTAGTTTGATTCATAGCAGTTCACGCAGAGCGGAAAATCCGGTGTTCCGGCGTTGTCGTCGATACGGATACGCTCGCCGCAGTCATGGCAGATGACAGTCTCGCGCTCAAGGCAGTCGGGGCAGAGAAGCTCGTCGTCAAATTCGGTCAGTAATTCGCTGGGGTA
>CAKSOR010000258.1 GCA_934477985.1 uncultured Eubacteriales bacterium | reverse complement strand
CCCGTCGACCTCGCGCCGGGCGCGCCGCAGGCGCGTCCGGGCACGAGGTCGATGGCGCACGGAGTGCGCCACCTGCGTTCGCCGGGTCGCCTGCGCGACCCGGCGAATCCGCCGCGCGCTCAGCGCGCGGCGGCGTGAGCTGACGTTCACCCGCGCACGAACATCATTGTCCGTCCGGCTTCGGCGTGATACCGCATCAGACCGCCGCGGCACTCGAAGCGCTCGCCGCTCCAGACCTCACGCCAGATTCCGTCCTCCGGCATCTGCAGCTCGCAGTCCTCACGGAGTGTTGTGTATGAACAAATTATGTCGGACGACACCGCGAGTCCGCCGCCGTTCTCGTCGTAGATGAACACGCCCGCGCGTTTCGCGAGATCGCGCCATAACCGCCACGGCATCCCGAGCGCCGCATAGACATTCTCCCCATTGACCGCGACCGCGCCGCTGCCGTCCTTGTACCGCGCCAGAATCTCTCCGCTGTTCACCCGGAACATCGGCTCGATACGCTTCGTAAAGCCGAATTCCTCGCCCGCGTATATTGCTTTGCGCTCTTCGCCCGGCTCGAATTGCTCGATTTCCATGCCGCACAGTTTTCCGATCCGGCTGAAATCGAATTTCCCGCCGACGCAGATGTCAGGCGCGTAGAGCCAGACCTTCATTCCCGGCAGCTTCTTTATCTCCTCCATAACCGTCTGGTCGGGGTTGATCGCGTTCAGGAAGACGTACATTTTATATTCGCGCCCGAGCCGCGGGAGGTCGTTAAGGTTGAAATAGTCGTACGGCGCGCCGCAGCGGTGAAGCGCGTGCATGTTCGCCCGGACAAGGTCGGTGCAGAGCTTGGTTTTTTCCTTTGTGCAGTCGAACGACATCGGGTCGACAAAGACCGCGATCTCGGATACTGAGTGCCGTTCGCGTGCAGAGAGCTCGTTGAAGACCTCGACCTCGCGTTTCAATTCAGCCTCGTATTCGGGCGCGTTGTAGTACCCGCCAAAGAAATCGAACCACCAGAACGCCGAGCGTTTGACCAGCGTGTTTGCCATCTCGCGTCTGAAAACCTCGCGCCAGTCGCGGAAATTTCTGTAGCCGTCGTGCAGCACCGCGCCGTTCTCAAGCGGAAACTCGGCGAGCTCGGTGCGGTGGTCGTCCTCGTGCAGGTAGAGCTTGCCGTTCAAAGCGATCGAGTCAACCGCGTACTGATACGAGCTGACGCCGTCGATGTCGCGGCAGTGTCCGTACGCCGCGGGTGAGTAGAGCATGTCGATGTCGGGCGAGCGCCAGGCGGCCTCGTAGGCGTTGGTGTTCCAGTAGTTCTGATTGTCGAGGATGACGTAGCCGTAGAAGAGTCCGAAGAGTTTTTGATGGTGAAGCACCTTCTGCGCCTCGGCGGCGAAATGGCAGACGAGGTCCGAGGTCGACTTGCAGGCGAGCGCGAGGTATTTGTACTCGTCGGAATCCGGTTCGCGCAGCGCCGAATCTCCGGCTTCCATCGACTCGATTGTCGGCGGAAGCGCGTCGGGTCTACCGATCTGTTCACGCCATTTTTTTGTGAGCAGGTTGTCCGAGCGGTCGTAATTTTTTTCGTAGAGCGACTGGTCGAACCATTCGTTTGAGAGTCCGGCGGCGATGCTGTAGCCGAAGATGAGCTCGCCGTATTTTTCCTCAGCGTATGCGATCAGCGCGCGCAGGTAGTCCGACGCCGAGTCGACCCAATCGCGGTGCAGCGCCGCTTCGGTGACGTGGCGGTAGCTGTCGGGCTCGGAGTCCGGGTGAGCTGTTTTCCACCAGTCGGGCGTGTCGAGGTGGATCATCACGTTGAAGCGGGCGTCGGGCGCGAAGTGGCGGAACATCCCGAACTGCCGGTCGAACGGCGTGAAATCGTATATTCCGTCGCCCTTCCAGACTCCGCCGAAAAGTGAGTACGGGCAGCCGATAGTGCACGGCGAGCCCGACACGAGCATCTGGCACAATTTCACGCCTGCGCGGGTCATCAGCGAGATATTATCGGGCTTGGGTCTGAAGGATCGGAACGCCGCGGGCGCGATCTTTTCACCATTTATCCCGATGAACGGCGAACCTTTTTCGTAAATTATTTTTACCATAGGCACCTCCGGATGAACTATTTTAATAAATTATAGCACATTCCGGCAGAAATGTAAATGCGGAAATCACGCCAAAATCCATCGGAATCACGCTCCGATTGTATGGTATGGATGGGCAGGCGGGTCGCCTGAGCGAACCGTCGGATCCGCCGCGCGCTCGGCGCGCGGCGGCGGGGGCTGGCGTCATCCCTTGGACTCCCGGTACTCGCCGGGCGTCATTCCGACCTTCTCGCGGAAGACCCGGAAGAAGGTCCGTGTACTCGCAAACCCGACCGAAAATCCGACGCTCTCGACATTGTCGTCGGTCGAGCGCAGCAGGAGTTTCGCGTCGCTTATCCGGAGCTCGGTTATGTACTCTTTGACGGTTCTGCCGACCGATTCCTTGACGCTGAGCTCCACGCTCCTTGCCGAAAATCCGACCGCCAGCCCGATGCTCTTCGCGGTCAGGTCGGAATTGCGGTAATTTTTGTATATGTAACTGGTGATGTCGACCTGAATCTCGTTCGATGTCAGCCGCGACATACTTCCACGCAGCTCCGGCATGACCAGCGACATCACCGCGTTCGCGAAGGCTGACAGCCGCACCCTGCTCTCGTCGGACTCATATGTCTTCGTCATTTTCACCATAGCCTCGAACATGGAACTCAGTATCCCGGATTCGCTTTCCCTGTACAATTCGGTGAATGCCATTCCGGTTGGCGGTCTCAGCTCGTGCGTCAGGCTTGCGATCGGAATAAAGCACAGCATGTACCACATATTATCTGATGGGATCGTTGAGTGCGGCGTGCCGCAGTTGATGACCGCCGTTTCACCGGGATGTACAAGCAGGCTCATCCCATCGCCCGCCGCGATTTCCACGCGGAGTGTTCCACGTATCACATAGATCATCTCTATTACCTTGTGTATGTGAAATTTCGCGCCAAGGCATCCGAATTCGGCGTGTGGGTATTTGTATGCGTCCCTGTACGGTTCGTATAAGAAATCCATTGCGTTTCACTCCATTATTTCGCGTTTTGTCATAAAGACTTTGCTGATTGTCATTTACATTATACAATAAATATGTTATAATGTCAATAGATAATTTAAATTTGGAGGAAAAACATGAAACACTCGCGCTTACTTTCGATTTGTTTGGCTATCCTGTGCACGCTTCCCGCGGTCTCGTGCGGAGAAGCCGCCCAGCCGACGCCCGGCGGCGACACCCAGGGCTCGACCGAACCCGAGGAGACAACCGAAGCCGGTTACCCATATCCCGACGAGAAATTCGACGACTATGAGTTCACGTTCTACAGCGCCGACAAGCAGTTCAACTGCTACATACGCGTTGACTTCGAGGAACAGTCGGGCGAAAAACTCGACGACGCGGTCTATACCCGCAACCGCAAGGTTGAGGAAAAACTCGGCGTAAAGATCAGGGAATATCAGTCGCCGAACGGAAGCGCGGGCTGGGCGACCGGTCAGGCGGCGATGTGCACCGAGATCACCCAGATGGTCATGGCGGGCGACTCAGACTATGACGCGGCTTACCTTCCGCCCTACTTCCAGCCGGCGGTTGTCGCCGACGGTTATCTTGCCGACCTCAGGACGATTCCAGAGTTGAGTCTTGACAGTGAGTGGTGGGACAGCATTATAAATGACGAACTGACGATCAACGACAGGCTTTACACGGCGTCGAGTCCGTTGCAGTTCATGTCGCTCGACCTCGCGTGGGTTCTGCTTTTCAACGAGAACATGATGGACGATCTGAAGATGGCGTATCCGTATGATCTGGTTCGCGATGGCAAATGGACGCTCGACGAGCTGAACAAGCTGGTGACCGGAGTCGCGTCGCTGAATGGCGCGGAGTCGTTTACCTGGGATCCCGCCGCGAAGACGGTTTACGGTGTTGCGACGCACACTGAGAGTCCCGACGCTTTTATTTTTTCAGCCGGCAACCGTCTGATGACAAGGGAAGGCGACACCTTCAAGTTCACCGGCGGAACTGAGCGTATGTATTCGACAATTGACAAGCTGGCGTTGATTCTCAATCAGCAGAACGGCAATTCGTATGCAAATAACGGTTCGGACCTTTCGGCTCAGCTTGGTTATCTTTACGCGTTCAGTGCGGATCGCGCGCTCTTTCTGACCTGCGAGTTGAAGGCGACGCTCGAGCTGCGCGACATGAATTCGAATTTCGGGCTGCTTCCGATGCCGAAATTTGACGAGTCGCAGGATGATTACATTACATATGTAAATCCGGTTTCCTGTCTGCTTTGCGTTCCGAAGACGAATCAAGACCTTCACAGGACAGGAGTTATACTTGACGCTCTGAGCTACGAGAGCTGGAAGTCGGTTCTGCCGGTTTATTATGATGTGACGGTCTCGCAGAAGGGTCTGCGCAACGAGGATTCGATCGAGATGCTGACGATCGTCCGCAATACCAGAAATTTCCAGATGTCCGGAATGTATGGAATCACGTCGGCACTCAGCCAGTCGCTCGCGAAGGAAGTCATGAACGGCACAGGCACGGCGGCTTCGACGATCGCCTCGGCTCAGCCCACGGTCGAGAAGAAGCTCGCCGATCTCATGGAGGCTTTCGCGAAGTGATGAGGCGGTCCGCGGCGCGGCACAGCCGCGCCGCGGGGTCGCCGGGC
>CAKSOR010000257.1 GCA_934477985.1 uncultured Eubacteriales bacterium | reverse complement strand
CAGCGTTGCCGCAACCTCTACAACGCCCGGCGCGGGATGCTCAAACACGGCGTTCGCTTCGGCTGCAAGCGCCGTCTGCACCTGCACGCTTGTGTTTTCTGCCGGAAGCACGCCCTCCGGCAGTTCGCTTTCCGTCACTGTGTACACGCCCGCATGATTGCAGAGCAGCAGCGCTCGCCCCTTTTCATCGGTCAAACGATCAAACGAAAGGAAAAATCATGAAAACAGCAATAGTAACCGGAGCGTCGCGCGGAATCGGACGCGGCATCTCCACAATGTTAGCCTCAAAGGGTTACCGTATAATCGCCGTAGGCACAAGAGAGCCAGAGGCGGTCAGCGAATATATCGACGAACTCAAAAAACTCTCCCCCGACTCAACCTATGTCGCAGCTGACATCTCAAAGCCTGAATGCCGTGAGAAGATCTTCCGCACAGCCGAAGAACTCGGCGGCTTCGATATTCTCGTCAATAACGCGGGGTGCGCACCCCTTGTCCGCCAGGATCTCCTCGAAATGACCGAGGAAAGCCTCGACCGACTCCTTAATATCAACCTCAAAGGCACTTTCTTCATGTGCCAGTCCGCCGCGAATTACCTCATCGACCGCAAGACCGACAACAATAAAATGATTATCAACATCACCTCGATCTCGGCTGAGACCTCCAGCCTCAACCGCGGCGAGTACTGTATCTCAAAAGCCGGTCTCTCGATGGTCACCAAACTCTTCGCAGATAAGCTCGCCGCTTACGGAATCAACGTCTACGAGCTCCGCCCCGGCATCATCGAGACCGATATGACCGCCTGCGTCAAGGATAAGTACGAGAAGATGATTGACGGCGGTCTCCTCCCGATCAAGCGCATGGGTCAGCCTTCCGACATCGCCAAGGCGGTTTACGCACTCGCTGAAGGCTACTTCGCTTACACAACCGGAAGCGTCATGAATATCGACGGCGGCTTCACGCTCTCAAGATTATGATCATTTCGAAATCTCAGATAATACCATCACAAGCCGCGGTCACACTGAACGGCAAGTCAACGACCGTCCCCGCCTACTCCTTCGCCACAATAGTCGTCGGAAGCGGCGCCGCCGGTCTCAATGCCGCCGACCTCCTCGGCGCGGCTGGAAACCCGGTCGCCGTGGTCACCGAGGGACTCAAAATGGGCACGTCCCGCAACACCGGCTCGGACAAGCAGACCTACTACAAGCTCACTCTCTCCGACTCGACTCCCGATTCGGTCGGCGATATGGCGGAGTCTCTCTTCGAAGGCGGCTCGGTCGACGGCGACCTCGCGCTCTGTGAAGCCGCCGGTTCAACCCGCGCGTTCATGCGCCTTGTCGACCTCGGAGTCCCGTTCCCCTGTAACGAGTTCGGTGAGTTTGCAGGCTACCAGACCGACCACGACACCCGTACCCGCGCGACCTCCTGTGGTCCGCTGACATCGAAATACATGACCGAAGCCCTCGAGCGCTCGGTTCTGTCGCGTGATCTCCCGATCTTCGACGGCTACAGAGTCGTAAGGCTCCTGACCGAAAACAACCGCGCGGTCGGAATCGCCGCTCTCTGCCCGGATGAACCCGGCGGAATCGCCATCTTCTTTGCGGAAAGCATCGTCTGGGCGACCGGCGGTCCATCCGCGATCTATGCGGCGACCGTATACCCCGAGAGCCAGACCTGCGCTCACGGCGTTCTCCTTGAAGCCGGAGCGAGAGCCGTCAACGTCACCGAGAGTCAGTACGGCGTCGCGTCGACAAAATTCCGCTGGAATCTCTCAGGCACATATCAGCAGGTGCTCCCGCGCTATTTCTCGACCGAACCCGACGGCTCGGACGAGCGCGAATTTCTCGCCGACACCTTCGCCGACCCGAAAAAACTCCTGACAGCCGTATTCCGCAAGGGCTACCAGTGGCCCTTCGACCCCGCGAAGCTCGACAAAGCCGGCGGCAATTTCTCGTCATTCGTCGACATCGCGATCTTCAAGGAGCGCGTGAAGGGCCGCCGCGTCTTCATGGATTTCCGCCGCAACCCATCAAACGCTGGCGAGAGTTTCGATTTCTCGCTCCTTGAGGATGAGCCGCTGAACTACCTGAAGAACTCCCGCGCCCTTCTCCCGACCCCGATCGAGCGCCTCGAAAAGATGAACCCCCAGGCGATCGACCTCTATAAAAGTCACGGAATCGACCTGTATACCGAGCCGCTCGAGATTGACATCTGCGCTCAGCACAACAACGGCGGCTTTGAGGTTGACACGAGTTACGAGAGCGTTTCATTAAAGAACCTTTTCATCGTCGGAGAGGCGGCGGGTGTCTTCGGAGTCCACCGCCCCGGTGGAAGCGCGCTGAACTCAACCCAGGTCGGAAGCCGCCGCGCCGCTGACGCGATAATCTCCCGCGCCCGCCATGCCGGACAAATCTCCGACCGCGCTCCCGCGTCGCTTGCCGGCGTCACACTGACTCTCCCTGAGCCCGGTGACCTCGGCGTCGATGAGATTCTCAACCTCAGAAGGACATACGCCGAGCGTATGTCCAGCGTCGGCGCGTTCATACGCAATGAGTCGGACATCATAAGCGCGGTCGGTGAGATCAGAAAAGAGCTCTCCGGCTTCGTAAAATACCGTCCCGACTCGCCGCGCGCGCTGACCGAGCTGATGATCAACCGCGACATACTGCTGACCCAGTTCGTCTACCTCTCCGCGATACTCGCCTACATTGGCGATGGCGGAAAGAGCCGCGGCTCGTATCTCATCGCGTCGGAGCTCCCGGACGGCGAGGCGGTCGACATCGACCGCGGGCATTTCACAAGGATCTGCGAGGTCTGGCTCGAAAACGGTGAGTTTGAGTCAGGCTGGCGGAGCGTCCGCCCGATTCCGAAGCGCGACAACTGGTTTGAAAACGTGCTCGCCGACTTCCGCACGAGAATTGGCTGACAAGCCAATCACCGCGGTCCGGCATCGGAGTCCTTCGCGTCCGCGCGGCAGACAGATCGCCGGAGTTCCGCGTGAGTGTCCGCAATGAACCGCTTCACCTCGCGTCCGCATCGCAGGCAGCCTGAGCACCTGTACACCGCGTTACCTTCAGCCGCACGGCGCGCTCTGCTTGGTTTGCCGCTCCGCCCTCTGCCCTCGCTTTAATTATCTTGCCATCCTATTGCATTATCTTGCTCTTCCCTTGAAAAAACTTCCGGATAGTATTATAATATTATTACAGCATCAGAAAGGAAGAAAAGAAATGAAACTCATCGTTTGCAAAGATTACGACAAAATGTCCGAAAAAGCCGCGCTCATGATCGCCGGCGTCATCGCGCTCAAGCCCGACTGCACTCTCGGTCTCGCAACCGGTTCTACTCCTGTCGGTATGTACAAGCGCCTCGTCGCGATGTATGACGCCGGTGAACTCGACTTCTCGAAGGTCACTACCTATAATCTCGACGAGTATTACCCGATCAAGCCGACCGACCCTCAGAGCTACCGCTACTTCATGAACGATAACCTCTTCGACCACGTCAACATCGACAAGAACAACACCCATGTCATGGACGGCGAAGCTCCCGATCCCGTCGTCGAGTGCACCGAGTACGATAAGGCGGTCGAAAAAGCCGGAATCGATATCCAGGTCCTCGGCATCGGTCGCAACGGTCACATCGGCTTCAATGAGCCCGCGGACAAGCTCACCGCCGAAACCCACCTCACCGACCTCACCGAGTCGACGATCGAGGCGAACTCCCGCTTCTTCGCGTCGCCCGAGGAAGTCCCGCACCACGCGCTGACAATGGGACTTGCGCCGATCATGAAGTCGAAGCGGATAGTCATCCTGATAAGCGGTAAGGAAAAGCACGACGCGCTGAAGGCGATGCTGTCGGGCATAATCGACACCCACGTCCCGGCAACCGTGCTGAACATGCACCCCGATGTCACGGTGATCTGCGACGAAGCGGCGTACAACGGCTGAAAGTCATTATCCGAACTCAAAAACAAAACCGAGCCTGAAACCAGACTCGGTTTTGTTTTTTAATTGATCCGCGAAAGGCGCAGTCAATATTTGCGGCAGGAAGCGCAAGCCCACATTATACATTTAATGCTATGATTAAAACACATTCATTAAATTATCCGAGGACAATCCCCAGAAGAATCCTGAAAGAAGAAGAAACTCTCCCATTCCCGATTACAGGCGATAGAGCCGCTAATAACCTCCTGTTTAAAAAGGTTTAGTGGGAGGTGGGGAGGTGTCGGAGGGGCGGAACCCACCTTTCCTTAAAAGGTGGGTTCCGCCCCTCTGACTAATTTTATGTTACTCTATTGCCTCGTAGAGGTCGGCGATGCCCTTCTCGACCTGTTCCTTGCCGGACGCGATGATTGATGCCGCGCCTTCTCCGCCGCTTGTTATGGCGCTCTTGAGATTATTCACAATCGAGGTCGTGATTCCGAAGATAAGTCCTATCTCGGTCATTCTGGCGTCGCGGATTATCGAGAGCATCTCAATCGAGTCCTCGTCGCGCAGACCCTTCTGACAGATTGTCTGATTGTAGTAGAGCGGCAGGACATTCGCGTTGCTCTCGTAGGAGAGCGCGTCGAGGATGACTCCGGTTCGCTCCGGGTCAGAGGCGTTCGACGGAATGCAGAGCCGGAAGACGTTTTCGCTCGCGTAGGTTACGTAGTTCTTCTGGGTCTCGTCGTACTTGGGAGTCGGGAGGATTCCGAACTCAATCTCGTAGGGGCGGAGAGCCTGATTGCCCTTGAGT
>CAKSOR010000256.1 GCA_934477985.1 uncultured Eubacteriales bacterium | reverse complement strand
TAATACCACGGCTCTGAATCGTCCGCGCGGTAGGTCGTGAACTCCTCGGGATGGATGACAAAGCAGCTTCCGGCGCTAATATTGTATTTCCCGCGCGGATTCTCGAGCGTTCCCCGCCCGCTGACAACGTAATGCAGCAGATAACAGTGACGCGGCGCGGGTCCGGATTCGTGCCCGGGTTCACAGATCTCGTCTCCGCAGAGCACAGGGTTCAGGTCAGAAAAACCGCGGTCGACCAGAGCTATTTCATGCGCGATTCCGTCTATCTTCATTTAATCATCTCCTTATGCTTACATTATAACATAACAGAGTTACCTTTTGCAATTGACATTATCCACAAAAAATGATAGAATATATGCGAAATCCATCAGTATGAAAGGAATAAACAAATGCTTAAGATCACATTTATCGGCGCGGGCAGCACTGTCTTCGCCAAAAACGTCCTCGGCGATGTCATGATGACGCCTTCGCTCCACGAGGCTGAAATTGCACTTTATGACATAGACAAGGAGCGTCTCGAGGATTCCTATCTCATGCTCACCGCGCTCAACAAGAACGTGAACGGAGGCGCGGCGACCATAAGGAAGTTCCTCGGCGTTGAAGAGCGTAAGGAGGCTCTCGCGGGCGCGCGCTTTGTCGTCAACGCAATCCAGGTGGGCGGCTATGAACCCTGCACCGTCACCGACTTCGAAGTTCCTAAGAAGTTCGGTCTGCGCCAGACAATCGGTGACACGCTCGGAATCGGCGGAATCTTCCGCGCGCTCAGAACCATCCCGGTGCTCGAGGGAATCGCCCACGACATCGAAGAGGTCTGCCCGGACGCGCTCTTTTTAAACTACACGAACCCGATGGCGATGCTCACCGGCTACATGCAGCGCTTTACAAAAGTCCGGACAATCGGTCTCTGCCACAGCGTCCAGGTCTGTGCCGATACCCTCCTACGCGAAGTCGGAATGGACGAGTACGTCGGCAGAAATTCCTCGCTCATCGCCGGAATCAACCACATGGGCTGGCTTTTAGAGCTCCGCGACCTCGAGGGCAACGACATCTACCCAGAGGCTAAGCGCCGCGCGATCGAGAAGAACAAAAACGAAAAGCACTACGACATGGTTCGCTTCGAGTACATCAACCGCTTCGGCTACTACTGCACTGAGTCGAGCGAGCACAATTCAGAATACAACCCCTTCTTCATCAAGTCGAAATACCCCGAGCTCATCGACGATTACAATATCCCGCTCGATGAATACCCGCGCCGCTGCGTGAATCAGATCGCGGGCTGGGAAAAGCAGCGTGGAGAGCTCCTCGACGACCCGTCAAAGCTCACTCACAGCCGCAGCCGCGAGTACGCGTCCTATATAATGGAGGCGATAGTCACGAACACACCGTATGAAATCGGCGGAAACGTCGTCAACAACGGCCTCATCGAAAACCTCGCGCCCGACGCGTGTGTCGAGGTTCCCTGCCTTGTCGACGGAATGGGCATCCATCCGACGAAGATCGGCAAGCTCCCGACCGTCCTCGCGGCGATGAACTCGACAAATATAAATTCCCAGCTGCTGACGATCGAAGCGGCGGTCACAAAATCGCGCTCGAAAATCTATCAGGCTGCGATGCTCGAACCGCACACCGCGGCTGAGCTGTCGATAAACGACATCGTGAAGATGTGCGACGAGCTCATAAAGGAGCACGGTGACTGGCTGCCCGAGTACGGCGAATAAATCGGATAATTTGTGAATTTTTCCATCCCGGACGTAAATTTTCACGTCCGGGACTTTCTTTTTTGTGCAAAAGGTGGTATAATTGAGTCAAGTTCGATGATTTCCCAAACCGAAAAGCAGACGATTCGCAAAAGTCTCATTTGCAGACCGTCAAGTGCTTCAGAAGTGAGGGGCGTCGGAGGAGCTTTGCCTTTCCCGAAAGGCGTCTCTCCCCTGACAGAAAACGAACACGAAAGGAGATACAGAATGATAGCAAAACAGCTTCTTGAGGAAGTATTAGGAAGAGCCATGTCAACCGGCGCGGACTTCGCGGAGGTATTCGCGGAGAATTCGCGTTACAACGCGATACGCATGATCGACAGCCGGGTTGACGAGATTTCCGACACGACCATAGCGGGCGTCGGAATACGCGCGTTTATCGGACTGAGAATGGTAAGCGCGTCGACTACCGACCTCACGCGCGAGGGACTTCTCAGATGCGCGGGACAGGTCGCCGACGTACTGTCGGACGGAAAGGCTGAGATCGCGATACATCTCACCGAGCGCATCAATCCCAACATACATCCGGTAAAGATCGTCCCTGACACCGCGAAGAAGTCGACCAAGATCGACATCCTCAAATCGGGATATTTTGCCGCGAAGGAGTACGCGCCCGAGATTTCGCAGGTCAGCGGAACACTCCTCGATGTCGACCATACCATACTTGTAGCAAACAGTGACGGTCTTTTAACCGGAGACCGCCAGATAAGAACGAGACTCGCGATTTCCGCGGTCGCAAGCAGAGACGGCGAGAACCAGTCGGGCGGTGAGTCGCCCGGAAGCCGCAAGGGTCTTGAGATGTTCGAGACTGTCAACCCGGTCGACGTCGGCAAGGAAGCCGCGCGTCAGGCAATGGTAAATCTCGGCGCGACCTACTGCCCCGCCGGAAAGATGACAGTCGCTATCGAAAACGGCTTTGGCGGAGTCATCTTCCACGAGGCTTGCGGTCACTCGCTTGAGGCGACCTCGGTCGCGCGCAACACGTCCCAGATGGCAGGCAAGCTCGGTCAGAAGATCGCGTCGGAAAAGGTCACCGCGATCGACGACGGAACTATCCCGAACGCCTGGGGCTCGATGAATATCGACGACGAGGGAACGCCGTCGAACCGCAAGGTGCTTATCGAAAAGGGCGTGCTGAAGAGCTACATGATCGACAAGCTCAACGGTCGCCGCATGGGCATGGAGGCAAACGGCTCGAGCCGCCGCCAGAGCTTCGCTTACGATCCGACCTCCCGCATGACCAACACCTTCATCGAGAACGGTGAAGACAGGAACGAGGACATCATCGCCTCGATTGAATACGGTCTCTACGCCAAGAAGATGGGCGGCGGCTCGGTCAACCCGATCGACGGCTCGTTCAACTTCGCGGTCAGCGAGGGATACATTGTCCGCAACGGCAAGATCTGCGAGGCTGTCCGCGGTGCTTCGCTCATCGGCAAAGGCTCGGAGATACTGATGGACATCGACATGGTCGGTCAGAATCTGGCGCGCGGTCAGGGAATGTGCGGCTCGTCGAGCGGTTCTATTCCGACGGATGTCGGTCAGCCGCTCATCAGGGTCAGAGAGATCACGGTAGGAGGTCGCTGAAATGAGTATCAAATTTGATCCTATAAAGAAAGCCGCGAAAGAGGCGGCTGAAGCTCTCGGAATCACCGAATACGAGCTCTATTACGTTGAAAGCGCCTCGATAAGCGCCGAGACCTATCGCGACGAGATCAGCGCGTTCTCGAACAGCGTCGGCGCGACCCTCTCGCTGCGCTGCATAGTCGACGGCAAAGTTGGCTACGCCTCGACCGCGCTTCTCACCGAGGACGAGGTCAGGTCGCTCGTCAGACGCGCCGCTGACAACGCCGCGCTGATTGAGAAGGACGAGAAGGCTATAATTTTCGGCGGCGCAAAGCCGGAGGATTACCTTCCGATCGAATCGCACGAATTCGGGATGCCGGATGCTGGCGAGGTCAAGCAGACCGCGATGGACTGCCGCGACACGCTCTACGACGCCGACAAGCTGGTGACCGACGGCACCGAGTGCTACGCCGGAGCTGACGAGAGCACGATATTCCTCTTCAACTCGAAAGGTCTTGACCTCTCGAACCACGTCGGAAACACCGCGATCTACATGTATCCGGTGCTCGACGACGGCAAGGAGAAGGTCTACGATTTTGAGTCGGCATACAACTGCTTCGGCAAGACCGACGGCGAGCGGCTCGACACGAAAAAGCTCGCCGAAAAGGCGCTTGAAAAGGCTCACGCGAAGTTCGGCGCTGGTCGTCCGAAGACCGGAAAGTACAACATCGTCTTCACTTCGAAGCAGATGTCGAACATTCTCTCGACATTTGTCAGAGTTTTCTACGCAGAGAACGCGCAGAAAGGTTTGTCGCTCTTGAAGGGCAAGACCGGCGAGAAGATCGCCGCCGACTGCGTCTCGGTCACCGACACGCCGTTCTATCCCGGCAACACGATGCAGATCAACTTCGACGGCGAGGGCGTCCCGACCCGCGAAAAGAAGATCATCGAGAACGGCACGCTGAAGACCCTGCTCTACAACCTCACGTCGGCTGAAAAGGACGGCGTGCAGACGACCGGAAACGCGTCAAGAGACGGTTCGTCGATCGGCACGCGCCCGTTCTGGTTCTACATCGAGCCGGGCGAATCGACACGAGACGAGCTGCTCGAGAAAGCCGGAAACGGAATCCTCGTCACCGGAATGAAGGGCTTCCACGCCGGAGCGAACGCCGTCACCGGCGACTTCTCAATCGAGTCCGAAGGCTTCCTCATCGAGAACGGCAAAAAGTCCTCGCCGATCAAATCCTTCACAATCGCCGGCAACTTCTTCGACCTCCTGAAAAACATAAACACCCTCGGCAATACAGTCGACGACTTCAAGAACCCCGGCTACACCAACATCGCAGCCCCCGACACCTTAGTCCTCGAAATGCCCGTGGCTGGTGAGTAGTTTATTAGATTGGAGGGGGGGGGGGGGGGGGGGGGG
>CAKSOR010000255.1 GCA_934477985.1 uncultured Eubacteriales bacterium | reverse complement strand
GGACCCCGGCGCGGCTATGCCGCGCCGGGCGGAAGCTGACACCATCATAAAAACTTCCCTTGTTCCACCAACGAAAAAAGTGCCGACACAGCCGTGCCGGCACTTTTTAATTTGTTTTTCAGAACTCAAGGTCGGGATAAAGATACCCGGCGAGCACTTTGTACGCCTCTGCGAAGCGGCTGTTCGGCTTGTTGTGGAAGAGACTCTTCTCAAGGTTGAATACCTTTCCGTTCTTCACAGCGTCGAGCGACTGCCAGATCGGATCGTTGCCGTAGAGCTTCGCCACGAGCGCCTCGGCGTCTTCCTTTCCCGCGTGGCACTGAATCAGAATAATGTCGGGGTTCGCCGCGAAGACCGTCTCGAGGTTGATGTCGACTCTTTCAGCCCCTGACGCGCCGTCCCACGTGTCAACAATGTTCTTCGCGTTCATCGCGTCGATCATTCCGCCGACCACCGTGCCCGAAGTGTTTGCCTGGAGCGTGTCAGCCGATGAGAACATGCAGAATACGCTCGGTGTGTTCTCGGTCGGGCAAGCGAGAAGCACATCGACAACATCGTCGAGCGACTTGAGCGCGACCTCATCCCAGAGCTCTGGGTGCCCGGTCAGATTCGAGAAAACCTTGAACCACTTGAGGTAGTCCGAGAAATCGTTGTAGCTCATCGCGATAACCTGGATTCCAGCGGCTTCAGCCGGGGCTTCGATCGTCTTGTAGCCGCTCATCGCCGTCGAGCAGATGATCAGGTCGGGATTCATAGCGACAATCGTCTCGGTGTCCCACTTCTTGCCAGACGACGAGGTCGCGACAACCGTTACGCCGTCATCAGCCGTGATGTCGCGCCCGATGTACTCCTCGTAGAGCGCGACTGACGTGTCGCCGCCGATCAGTCCGGTGACCTTTCCGCCCGCCTCGTACCAGAGCGTCGTGAAGCTTGCGTAAAGATTTACCACGTTTTCGGGATTCTTCTTGACCGTGACGCTCTCCTTGCCCGACGCGTCGGTGAAGGTCACCGAATCGTCATTTACAATGACCTTGTCGGCTTTCTCGAGGAAGGACGCGCGCAGAGCCTCCGCCGCGGAATTGTCAGCTTCTGGAACAGCTGTCGTCTCGTCCGATTTCTCGGTCCCGCCGGAGGTCGTTACCTCGGGCGTTTCTGGTGTGGTCACTCCGCCGCCGGCTTGTCCGCAGGAGACGAGCGCTCCGAGCGCAAGGCTTGCCGAGAGAATAAGCGTTATGAGTTTTTTCATTTGAATTTTCCTTTCTTTTGGAACATTTATATCATCCGCGAACACGGTAAGATATTATTGGTTATCACTCCGGAATGAAGAACGGACAGCCGTGTGCCGCGTCGGTCGTTACGGTCGAGCCGATTCCGAAGAGAGCGCGCAGATTCTCTGCCGTAAGCACATCGAACGGAGTTCCCGAGGCGAAGACCCTGCCGTCCTTTATCGCCGCGAGAATGTTCGAGTATCTCGCCGCGAGATTCAGGTCGTGAAGCACCATAAGAATCGTGATCCCGAGCGTGCGGTTGAGCTCTCTGACGAGCTCCAGCACCTCAATCTGATAGCCTATGTCAAGATAGGTCGTCGGCTCGTCGAGAACGAGAATCTCAGGTTCCTGTGCGACCGTCATCGCGATCCAAGCCCGCTGTCTCTCGCCGCCCGAAAGCGTTGACAGCGGCTGCTCAGACAGCTTTTCGAGCCCGGTCATGCCGATTACTCTGTCTATGATCTCGCCGTCGGCCTTCGTGAGTCCGCGTCCCGGCTTCATATGCGGATAGCGGCCGTATGAGACCAGCGTGCGCACGTCGATATCGGGCGGCGAGGTGTGTACCTGCGCGAGGTAGGCGATCCTTTTTGCGAGGAGCTTCGACTTGTACTCGCGTATCGGCTTTCCGTCGAGCTCGCAGAAGCCCGACTTCGGCGTAACGGCGCGCGGAATCACTTTAAGAAGCGTCGATTTTCCGCAGCCGTTCTGACCGATCAGCGTCATGATTTTCCCCTTCGGCACGTCGAGCGAGAGTCCCGAGAGAACCTTCTTCTTTCCGTAGTCGACATTTATGTCTCTGAAACCAAAGTACATTCAGTTCCCCTCCTTTCCGCGTGAGCGAAGCAGGAAGAGGAAAAACGGCGCGCCGATGAACGAGATTATTATGCTCACCGGAACCTCTCCGGGCGGCATTATCACGCGTCCGATCGTGTCGCAGATCACAATAAGCGAAAAGCCTAAAAGCGTCGACGCCGGGAAGAGATATCTGTAGTCCGACCCGACCATGAGTCTCGCGATATGAGGGACGATCAGTCCGACAAAGCTCAGCATTCCGACCGCCGCTATCGCCGCGCCCGAGAGAAGCGACGACACCGCGATGAGAATGAATCTGAAAAGCTCAGTCCGCAGTCCGAGCGAGTTTGCCGTCTCGTCGCCGAGCATCAGAATGTTCATCTTTGACGGAAGGAAGAGACAGACTATCATTCCGCACAGCGCGTACGGGAGAATCATCTGAAAGCTCTTCCAGCCGCAGCCGTTCAGTCCGCCGACGAGAAATCCAGAGGCGTTGCCAAGCGATTCGGCAAAGAGCGTCTTTATGATGTCGTTAAACGCGCCGAAGAGAGCCGAGACCGCCATTCCGGACAAAATCATCCGCACCGGACTGACTCCCTTCTGATACGCCAGCGCGTAAATCAGCATCGTCGTCACGAACGCGCCGATTATTGAGCCGATCGGAAGAAGCTGCGAATACGCCGGAAACGCGACGAGCGTCAGATATCCGACAAAGCTCGCGCCTCCCGTGACGCCAATGGTCGACGGCGACGCGAGATTATTCCGCATGACTCCCTGCAAAACGCATCCCGACAGCGCGAGACATACGCCGACAAGCCCGCCGGTCAGTATCCGCGGAAATCTCAGATTCCAGACGATCAGCCGCGCGGTCGAGCCGTCGTCGACAAATATCGCACGGATGACCTCTCCAAACGAAAATTTAATCGTTCCGATGCCAACGCAGATGACGACGGCGAGCAGGCTCAGCGCGAGCAGCGCGGTTATCACGATGCTCCCGCGGATATGTTTTCTGACCCCGGTCATGCTTTCGTGGTCTCGCCCGAAGCGGCTTCATCCGCGGTCAAAGGCTCGCCTTCATCTCCCGAGATGAATTTCGCGACCGCCGCGCGGCAGTTTTCGATGTCGGCGGCGTCGGGATGCCCCTGCGAGAGCTTCTGACGCTCAAAACGCTCAGGAGTGATCTTCCCTTCCCGCAGTTTCTTTCCGGTTCTGGCGAGGTCTATCGCGCCCTGACAGAGATAATGCCCCAGGAGAGTATTGTCGGCCGACGCGAGAGCCGAAACTCTGGCGAAGACATCCTTTCCGTGCTTTGTGTCGGGTTCGACGCCGAGCGAGCCGATGACAATCAGCTTCTTTCCGTGAAGCCTTCCGATAAGCTCAATCGTGTCGGGATCCGCGCTTCCCTTGTCGCACCAGTAGGCGAGGACGAAGGTATCGAAGGTGTCGATCACCTCGTCGTTCACATAGCGGATGTTGTAGGGTCCGGCGTGATCAGGGATCACCTCAGCCGCCGCCTCGGCGAGTCTGAAGGCGTTCCCGGTTATCGTCGAGAAGATTATTACGGTTTTACCCATTTTGATTTCCTTTCTTATCCTTCAATCGCGCCGCGCAGGTGCTTTGCGTAAAGCTCCGCGATGGCATCGTATTCTCCGAGTCCCTTGACAAGGCACTCGACCTCAAAGCCCGCTGAGCGCAGCACCGACGCGACGCTTTCGGGCTGATCTCCAGCCATATCGCGCCTTGCGTGTCCAGCCGCGCCGAAGAGCAGCGGAGTCAGAAGAATCTTCGGATATCCCGCCTCACGTATCATCGGAATCACATCCTGAACCGAGGGCTTTGCCTCGAGCGTCATCACAAAGATGTCATTGTATCCGAGCCGCTTCGCCGTCTCCTGGAGCTTTGTGTATTTTATGTTGTCGGGATGCTCCGAGCCGTGACCCATCAGCACAAGCGCATAATTAGCCATAGCTAACTTGCGTTCAAAAAAATCAAGGATAAACTCGTTGTCATCCTCCGAATTGAGAAGCGGCTTTCCGACTCTGATACAATTGAATCTGTCCTTCATCTTTTCCGCGCGGTCAAGTATTCCGTCATATTCCCCGCCGCAGATAATGTGCGTCGGCTGGATAAAGATCTCGTCATACCCTGTGTTTTGCAGCCTTTCAAGGGCCTCGCCGACATCGTCAACGCGGACTCCGCTCTTCGCGAGCGAGCTTATTACATGCCTCGAGGTGAACGCGCGAAATACCTCAAACCCGGGAAATTCGCGGCGGTACAGCTTCTCGACACGTTCGATCGTGCTTTCGATCTGTGCTTTATCGGTCGAACCATAGCTGACCGACAGAATTGCTTTTCTCATTTTCTTTCCTTTCATGGTTAGCACTTGCTAACGTGAATATTATACCATAATTTTCCCGGTCTGTCAATATGCCGCGCGATTTTTTACAGTCTGTTAGAAATTGTGTAATCAGCTTCTAAGGAAACACTGATTTAAAGTTGTTTTCACAGAAAAAAAAACCATAAGTCCAAGACTTTTTTCTGTGAAAACCCCAATTATTCAGTGTTTCCCTGAATCTTTTTACCGAATCGGACAAAAGAGCCTGTTCACGGCGGCAAATTTTCCACAATGGCAGAAAATTTCCAATCTCTGATGACGTAGGGAATCTCGCTGTCGGCGATGGAAGCAGACCGACAG
>CAKSOR010000254.1 GCA_934477985.1 uncultured Eubacteriales bacterium | reverse complement strand
CTCAAAGCGTCCGACCCGCATCAACTGGTGGAACTCCTCAGACGGCAGCTACGAGCCGAACATCGTCGGCACAGACGAATTCCTCGACTTCTGTAGCCTTGTCGGCGCGAAGCCGTATTTCGCGGCGAACCTGACCACAATGACCCCGCTTGACATCCGCGACTGGATCGACTACGTAAACTCGCCGGAGGGCACGACCACAATGGCAAAGCTCCGCTCCGAAAACGGTCATCCCGCGCCATATAACGTGAAGCTCTGGGGCGTCGGCAACGAGAACTGGGGCGGTGGCGGCAACATGACCCCGCAGTTCTACACGAACGAGTACCGCCGCTACGCGACCATAATGGAGAACACCTCAAAAGGACTCGAGCTCTTCGCGTGCGGCGCGAACGGCGCGGATTATAACTGGACGAAGGGACTCATGGAGGGCATGACCGAGCACGGCGCGGCGATGCACGGAATGGCGGTTCACTACTACTGTGGCTCGGCAGGCGACACGATCGGATTTTCCACAGACGAGTGGAAACAGCTGATCAGACAGGCGTCGAAAATGCAGGAGCTTATAGATCGCCACTGGAGCGTCGTCAAGGCATACGGCATGGAGTCGAAGGCAAAGCTCTGCATCGACGAGTGGGGCTGCTGGCATAACGACAAGAGCGGACTCGCGACAAAGGATCATCTCTTCGAGCAGCAGTCAACGCTCCGCGACGCGGTCGTCTCGGCTCTGACGCTGAACATCTTCAACAACAACTGCGAGAAGATCAGGCTCGCCGCGGTCGCGCAGCTCGTCAACAACCTGCACACCCTCTTCCTCTCGCTCGGAAATGATTGCATCGCGACACCGACCTACCACGTCTTCAACATGTTCAAGTCGCATCAGGGCGGCGAGGCGTTCAGAGTCATCGGAAACGACGACATCTCGGCGTCCGCGTCGGCGAAGGACGGCGAGGTTACGATAACGCTCGCTAATCTCTCGCCCGAGAACGACCACGAGCTCGACCTCGAGGCGGTCGGCTTTGAACTCGGTGAGGGCAGACTCACTCTCCTTGCCGACGACGATCTGCACGCTCACAACACCTTCGCCGCTCCAGAGCGCTTGAAACCGGTTGAAAAACAGTCCGGCAAGGTTATTGAACTCCCGCGCGGCGGAATCGTTTCGATAAAAGCAAAGCTGAGCTGACAAAATGGACTGTCGCAATTCCGGAAAACACATGAAATGTAAGTATTTTCCTTAAATGCGGCAGCCCTTTTTCTCTATTGCATCGTTTTCAGTATAGCGACCGGCGAATACTCGCTGACCATTGCCCTCGCGATCCTCGGTTCAACTCCGAATGAGCGCATCCTCCGTGTGAAGCTGACCTTGAAAATCAGCCAGCGCACGAGCAGAACAAGACACGCCGGGACGAAGAGCAGTATCCAGAGAATGACCCGCGCGGTCGCTCTGAGCGCCATGAAAAGCCTCATGACTTGGTCGCGTCGGATACCACGCCCTTGATCTGAGTCATGTAATCCTTCGCCATCTCGAGCGCGTCGGCGGCGGGTATGCCGGAGTCGACGAGCGACTTGTAGAACGCTCCGACCGCCTTTCCGAGCTGCTCGCCGCTCTCCGCCGAGTAGATCGTCGAGATTACGCCGTTAAGCAGCTTCGGTACTTTTTCGGTGACGGTGTCAAGCACTTCGGCAAGATCTTTCATATTGTTTTCCATAATAATTCCTCCGTTAAATAATTTCTTTCGCGAGTCTGAGCGCCGCGCGGGTCGTCCTGAAGGTGTCGGACAGGAGCTCAAGAGTGTCGGAGATCTGAGTCTGACGCTCCTCTTTCGCGTCGGCTCTGACCTTACTGAAGGCGTTTTTCCTGACGTTTTCGGGGAGCGCGACCGGGCGCTTCAGTCTCAGAAGAAACGCGGTCTCGCGCCTGCATTCCTCGCAGCACGATAAATGCAGCGCCACCTTTCCGCGAAGCTCCCTTGAGAGCCCGCCGCCGACATATTCTGGCAGCAGCTCCGAGACCTCGCCGCAGTCAAGCTCACCTGTCGCGGCTTTGCCGAAAATATTCTCACAGCTCATGATATCCCTCCCCTAACTTTGCTCGTAATTTCTTGCGGATCGAAGACATGCGGCTCTTGACCGTCCCGACCGGAATCCCGACGACCTCCGCTACCTCCTCATACGAGAGCCCCGAGTCGAAGATCAGCGTCACAAGCTCTTGTTCAGCCAAGCTCAGCGAACCGATCGCGCTCGCGACATCGAGCTTTTCGGCGCTTGATTCCTCGAGCCTTTCCTCCGACTCCGGGTCAAGCTCCGGGTCGTCCTCAAATTCGGGCAGACCCTCGCGCGAGCGGTATAGATCGCATATCCTTCTCCGCGCCACAGAGATGAGCCAGGTCCTGACCGACGAGCGGTGATCGAACGACCCGAACGACTTCCAAGCCGAAACCAGTGTCTCCTGCAAGACATCCTCCGCGTCGTTCAAGCTGACGCGCGAGGTTATGTAGCAGTAGACCGCCCGCAGCTCAGGCGCGCAGAGTCTTTCGAATTGGCTTTCGGTCGACATGGTTCTCATCTCCTTCCATACGCTTAGTCGTAAAATTCCGCCGGACGGTTCGGAGAAATTTCAGTTTTTTCGGAACCCGCGCTTTTTTATTTCATCAGCCGCCGGTACTCAAGCGGAGTCATGCCGACATTCTTCGCGAAGAGCCTTGAAAAAGACGACGCGTCAACGCCAACCTCAGCGGCGACTGCCGTCACTGGCATCGAGGTCTCAACAAGCAGCCTTTTCGCGCGGTTAAGCCTTCTGAGCACAATGTAATCGTGCGGCGAAACTCCAAGAACCCGCTTGAATCCGCTCGAAAAATAGGGACGCGAGAGATAGGCGCGCTTTGCGAGCGCTGTCACATCGAGCTTCTCAGACAGGTGCGAGTTTATATAAGCAGCCGCGTCGGTCACCGCCAGCGTGAGCGGATCATCAGGACTTTCCAAGCGGTTCGCACCGTTAATCAGATCTATGAGCACTGAATACAGCAGCCCCGACAGTATCGCCTCGTCGCTGCCAGCCGAGGGCTTGTCGCATAACTCGAGTATCTGCCCGAGTTTTTCGGTGACGTCGACAAAGAGCCGCGCGGGCAGTTCGATGACCGGAAGCGCAGGGAAGAGATAGTTTACGTATTCATGACTCATTCCGCCTGTGAAATGCGTGTATAAGAACTCCCAGCCGTCAGTAACCGCGAAATATCTGTGGTGCATTTCGCAGTTGAGCAGCATCACGCATCGCGGCTTGAGCGCGTAGCTTCCGCCCTCATACTCCAGCGTCCCGGCGCCGGCGGTCGTTGCGAGTAGCAGATAGCTCCCTTTCAGCGTCCGGTCGATGAGAAATCCTTTTTTACATATATAGTGCCCGCAATAGGTCGGCGTGAAGAATATCGGCTCAATCGGCGTGTGATAGCTCCGGCGGGTCATGGTTGAGTTCTCCGCTTCAATTGTCGGGATATGATTTATCGAGATACTGGACTCAGGCATTTGATTCTCCTTACATTTTGCGTATTTCCGGCTACAGATAGCGATTGAAAAAACTCACCGGATGGATTATACTTATTATAGCACATTCCGCACGCTGTGTAAAGTGATATCCGAAAAATAACATTTTGCGAAAAGGAGATTCAAAATGAAACTGTTCAGAAAGCTCCAGCTGATTCTCGCGCTCGCGATGATTGCCGGAATGACCTCCTGCGGCGTCGAACAGACCGTCGATACCGAGACCACGGAGTCTGAAGTCACAACTGAGCCCGAGACCTCGCCGCTGAAACTCCCGGAGATGACCTTCGAGGGAAAGGAGATGCACTTCCTTGCGCGCGACCACTCGGCGGACAAGGTCGTGCGCTACTATTCCGAGGTCATGTCGACCGAAGAGAACGGCGAGACGATGAACGACGCGGTTTACCGCCGCACAATGGCGATCGAGGACAAGTACAAGGTAAAGCTCGTGAACGACATCTCGGATGACGTGACGGGAACATTCACGAACTCCTTCCTCGCGGGCGACGACAATTGGGAGGTTGTAAACGGCGGCTTCTCGAAGATGATCGGCGTCGCGATGAACGGCGGCTACTTCGCTGACCTTGAGTCGCTGCCCCACATTGACCTCGATAACCCCTGGTGGGACAGCAGGGTCGCGAACGACCTGTCTATCGCCGGAAAGAAATTCGTCGCGATCGGCGCGATGAACACCTGGTCGGATTCGCACACCTACGCGGTGATCTTCAACAAGGAGCTCGCCGGGCAGTACAAGGTCGACGCTTACGGCATGGTCGACCGCAACGAGTGGACGCTCGACAATTTCGCCTCACTGCTTAAGGGCGTCACGAACGATCTCGACGGCAACGGCGAGTTCGACGAGAACGACCGCTACGGCGCTTGCAGCGAGAACTTCAACTTCCTCGTCCACATGACCGGCTGCGGAGCGCAGATAATGACGCACGACAAGAACGGCATTCCGGAGTATAATTTCGACGAGCGGTTTTACTCGGCAGCCGAGAAGATAACGGCGCTGATGACCGGCGGCGACTGCCTGATCGCCGAGAATTTCAGGCACAAGGAGTCTGACCCCTGGACTAACATTATCCGCAAGAACTTTCGCGCCGGAAATTCGCTCTTCTACGTCGGCGGCATCGAGCAGCTGCTGATTTTCCGCGACCTTGAGACCAACATCGGACTTCTGCCGTCGCCGAAATTTGACGCGAAAGACGATTACGCGCACACCTTCAGCGTCTTCTGGGCAAG
>CAKSOR010000253.1 GCA_934477985.1 uncultured Eubacteriales bacterium | reverse complement strand
ATCACAGGCTTCCGCATCCCCATTTGTAATCAATAAATGACGCTTTTAAAAATTTTCTTCTCAGGCTATTGAAAAGTTTACATCTGCGTGTTATCATATTGGTGTATGATTTTTTTACGCGGGGAAAAGGTAATGAATGCAAAGAAACAAATAAAGAAAATACTCTCGGACGCCTGCGTCTACTTTACCGCGGCGGAGTTCCTCATCCTGCTCATCGCGACCGGATTCTCGGAGATTGACCCGACATCCGGCGGCGGAGTCGGAAAATTCCTGAGCCTCGGCTCGGCAGCGCTGATATTCGCGGCGTGCCTCATCATGTCCGCGCTAAATCTCGTCTTCAGACTTGATTTCAGTACGGCGGTCAAGGTACTGATACACTTCATCGGCTCGCTCATCGCCTACTCGGTCGTCTTCATAGTCATCCCGGGAGTCTGGAACAACTTCGGGGCAATCTTCGTGCGGCTGGGCGTCTTCGCGGTCATCTACGCGGTCATCGCCGGTATCGCGGGCATAGTCGCCAGCGTCAGAAACAACCGCAAGGCCGATGACCTTGAATACGAGTCGCAGTTCGGCGAATTCTTCACGACTAAGAAGCGCTGACATCTAATCAAGGGATAAGCTGAATAATCGGATTTTTCACGAAAAAGGCCTGAAGCTGTGGCTTTTTCAAATGAAAACACCCATGAATCAGCGTTTTTCACAGATAACGTCCGTATATTTACGGACAGAAAGGTATTCTCCGCGCGTCCAGCGGAGAGCATGGTCGAAAAAATGAATTCTGGCAGTCAGAATGACGGCATTATCTATAAAGCCGCGGCTTTTGCGATATTTGTCATACTTGTAACTCTCATTGTGCTCGCGACAATATCGCCGCGCACGTCGGATGAGATACCGACGCCCGGCACGAATCCCACAACTGATCCGCCGGTGACGTCTGAACCGGATGTCCCGAAGGACACCACAGCTCCGGTATCTTCCAAAGTCACCGAGCCGGTGACCGATACGCCGGTAACCACAAAACCGGCCGATACCACTGTCCCGGCTGAAACTACCAGTCCTGCCGTGACCACACAGTCTTCTGACACGACAAAAGCTCCTGAGGTCACCGTCCCGACCGGCAACACGCCCGACGCGATCGCCGGGTTTCTCTCAAACTACCCGAAAACGGTGCTCGCCGAGAGCGAGGACGCCGGGCAGGATTATATCGACAAGATCGTCTTCCTTGGCGACTCGACGACCTACGGACTCCGCCGCTACAAGGTTCTCTCAGGCGGCAAGGACACAACTCAGGTCTGGACGCCGACCAACGGCACGATAACGCTCTCCTACGCGAATACGGTGCTTATCTGGTATCCTGAGACCGATAAGGAGATGACTATAAAGGACGCCGCGGCTCTCAAAAAGCCTGAATACCTCGTGATAACGCTCGGCGTCAACGGCGTCTCGTTCATGGGTGAGGAGTATTTCAAGAAGGAATACGGCAAGCTGATAAAGAGCATCCAGGACGCGTCGCCAGACACGAAGATCATTCTCCAGTCGATCTTCCCGGTCGCGTCGAACTACGAGCTCTTAAAGTCGATCAACAACGAGAAGATCGACGCCGCGAACGAGTGGGTCGTGCAGATCGCCGAGGAATACGGCGTCAAGTACCTCGACACAAACTCCAGACTCCGCGACGAAAACGGCTGGCTCAAGGACTCCTACCAGAACGGCGACGGACTGCATTTAAGTGAAGCCGGACTCAATGTCGAGCTCAATAATCTCCGCACCCACGCCTGGGTCGACTGAACCTCACACCATCAGAACCGCCTGATCATCGTCCGTTTACCGGACAAACCACTGACAACTGACAAACGAAAGGAAATCTCAAAATGAAAAAGATCACAGCTCTCATCATCGCTTCCATAGCGATTCTCACGCTCATCTGCTCCTGCGGGGACAAGCCCGCTTCCTACAAGACCGATGTTCCGATCGCCGACCTACAGGCAGCGGCTGAATCAAAGCTCACCGGTACTGACACCTTCGCCACCCAGGACTCGGATTATGTCGAGTACATGATGGAGATCGGCAGCGATAAGTTCGCCGAGGGCATCGTCCGCTGGCAGGCGTCTGGTGTGAGCGCCGATGAGTACGGCATCTTCAAGGCGTCCGACGAGGAGGGCGCGAAAGCGCTCGGCGAGCTCTTGCAGAAATACCTCACAAAGCGTGATGAGACCTGGAATCCTGCCTACGACGCCGATCAGTATCCGAAGCTCAAGAACGCCGAGATCAAGGTCTACGGTCAGTACGCGGTCTTCTGCATCCTGAACGACGCCGACCGCGCGGCTGTCTTCACCGCGGTTGAGAACACCCTGCTCGGCAAGTGAGGAGTCTGACTTATGAACTACAGACTCGCTATATTCGATCTTGACGGAACTATCCTGAACACACTCGACGACCTCGCCGACTCGACGAACGCGGCGCTGCGGATGAATTCGCTCCCGGAGCGGACGCGCGACGAGGTGAGGCGGTTTGTCGGCAACGGAATCCATCTGCTGATTGAGCGTGCCGTGCCGGAAGGTTCGTCTGACAAACTGATCGAGAAGGTATTCGCGGATTTCAAGGCGTACTACGGCGCGCACTGCGAGGACAGAACCGCGCCATATGATGGGATAAACGAGATGCTCGACACTCTCCGCGCTTCCGGAGTGAAGATCGCGGTAGTCTCGAACAAGGCGGATTTCGCGGTACAGAAGCTCTGCGAGCGTTATTTTCCCGGCAAACTCGACTTCACAGTCGGCGAGCGTGAGAACGTCCGCCGCAAACCCGCGCCGGATTCGGCGTTCGAGTCGATGAAAGCGCTCGGAGTTCCCGCCGCGGAATCGGTTTATATCGGCGACTCGGACGTAGACATCGAGACGGCGAAGAACGCGGGAATTCCGTGTCTCAGCGTGACATGGGGATTCAGGAGCCGCGAGTTCCTGACCAGACACGGCGCGGCGCGGCTCGTCGACACACCGGCTGATGTCGCAAAGATCATTGCCGATAACTGACCGGCGGCATACAGCCGGGCACTCGATTTCGAGACAACGGACGCGCATGTTTTCACGCTCCCATTGCCTCGGTTCGGGTCGGTATGTGCGCTGTCTGTCCATACCGTGGAGCAATCCGGCGATTACAATTTCTGTGATCAAAAGCTGATTGTTAACGTCTCAGCGTGACCTTGCGATTCAGACGCGCGTTTCCGACATTGCACGGAGCGTTGACACCCCGGCGTTGATTGAGCGCCGCGCTTGTTTCTGTTCCGAAACGCTGACGGCGTGAAATCTGAAAATTTTTGACGGCTCGCATTGAGCCTGAGAGGAGACAATAATGGCAGAAAATCTTCCCCAGCTTTTTATGCGCAAGAAAAACATGGACGAGATCCCCGCGATAGTTCTTCCCGAGGGATTCGTCCTCCACACGCACGAACCCGGTCACGAGGTTGACTGGGAGACGCTGATTGAGCGCTCATTCGGGAGTCATTTTGATTTCGCGAAGAGTCTCACCGAGCGCAAAGGCTATCGTCCCGAGCATGTTTTCTACCTGTCGAAGGGCGGAAGAGAGCTCGCGACGGCATCGGCGATTGAGAAGGAAGAGTTTCCCGGCGAAGGGTGGCTGCACATGGTAGGAGTCGACCCGGACACGCGCGGGATGGGACTTTCGCTTCCGATTGTCGCTGCGGCGCTCTGGTCGATGAAGTCGCGCGGGTTTGAGAGCGTGATGCTCTCGACCGATGATTTCCGGATACCGGCGATAAAGACCTATCTGCGGCTTGGATTCGAGCCGGTCATGAGCCATGAGAGCCACGAGACGAGATGGGCGGCTGTCATGGAGAAAATCAGGGCGAGATGAAGAAGGTACTTCTGATAGGCGACTCAATCCGTCTTGGATATGACAAGTACATAAAGATGGCGTTTGAAGGCAAGGCTGAGGTTGTTTATCCAGGTTCAAACTGCATGTTCACCGGAGTGGTCATCCGGAGTCTCTCGGACTGGGCGGACGGATGCGGCGTCGGGAAGGATCTTGATCTGATCCACTGGAACGCCGGGCTGTGGGATGATCTTGTCATGCTCGACGGCAAGCGGCTGACCGCGCCGGAGGTCTACGCCGAGAACATCGGTCGGATATGCGATCTGATCGGCATACTTTTCCCGAACGCGAAGATGATTTTCGCGACGTCGACGCCGGTCAGGGAGGAGCTGTTCGGGCGGCTGAAGCGGTACAACAAGGACACCGAGCTCTACAACAGGCTCGCCTGCGACATTGTGAAGTCGCGCGGCGGCTTTATTGACGATCTTTACACGCACATGAGTGGAGTGCCGGACTCGTTCTATTCGGACATGACGCACTTTTACACTCGCGAAGGGACTGAGCGGATAACAGCGAAGGTCGCGGAGTCGATCGGCGGTGTGCTCGGCATCGAGCCGGTTCTGCCGGATTTTGATCTGATTTATGGGAAGAAAGAGGTGTCCGGAGACACCGGGTTCTGATAATCAAGAGGCGGACTGCCGCGTTTGCGGCAGTCCGCGCTTTTTCGCGCGCGTTTGCGCGTGAAAAAGCTGGCGAGCGGCTAAGCCGCTCGCCAGGCGCGACCGCTAGGCGGTCGCGCTGCGCAGGCGGGCACTCCGTGCCCGTCCGCCTCGCCTCGCGAGGCGGATGGCGGGCGGAGCCCGCCACCTGCGCGCCGCGGGGCGCACAGCGCCCCGCGGCGTCCGCCCGGCTCGTACACGAGCCGGGCGGACCGCTTGCTCCCGGCT
>CAKSOR010000252.1 GCA_934477985.1 uncultured Eubacteriales bacterium | reverse complement strand
GCCTACGGCGGCGTGGGGAGGGGCGTGCGGTCTCGCCTCCCGCGCCGCGCTGCGCGCGGCGCGGGTCCCCGGGGCGGCTGCGCCGCCCCGGGGCAATCGCCCTCAGCAGAACTTCATCCTATCTTCCCGGCGACGACGCAGAAATTCTTCGCGAACCGAACCCCGCCGAGCTTCTTTATAAGCCTTACCGAAGCGAGATTTCCCGCCTCGCACTCGTAGAGCACATCTCTGCCGCGCGAGATCAAAGCCGACGCAAGCAACGCGCAGTTCGACAGCGCATACCCCTTCCCGCGATAACCTTCCGCCGTCTCAACACCGATCTCAAATCCCAACTCGTCCGGCTCGTCGAGGTCACACGGATTATTCGTGCACGCCGCCGACACTATCTTTCCGTCGATCACCGTGCCGACGCAGATATGCCCATACCTGCTCATCACGTCGAAATCATACCCTGTCAGATTCTCTAAGATCCAGAACCTGTCTATAAGCTGCGTCGACGGCAGTATCAGACCTTCGTCGACCGACTTCAAACGATAGTTCTCAAAATAGTCCCGCCCATAGTCCGAGAGCGCGAACATCCGCTCGAGCATGTACGGCTTGACCCTCTCTCGAACCCACTCGATCGCCTCTGGCGTGAATATCACGTCAGCCGTCCTGTACTTTTCAAGAAACTCAGCCGCGAGCTTCTTAAACGCCGGAAATACCGTCACCTCCGGCTCTTTTCCGTCCTCAAGCGTCAGCCTGAAGGGTATCGCTATATCAAAATCACCGTTCTCAACCGATTCCTCGGCGTATTCGTCCTCGTATATCATAAGCGCCTCACACAATATCGTAAAAATGCTCGATGTTGATGTCCTCCGGAATCTCGAGCCCGTGCGCTCCGCGACCCGACTCGTTCGTGTGAACTCCGTGGTCGGTCGCGTAGCCGATCAGAGTCCTGTGCCCCTTCGACTCCGACACCCGCTTCGTCGTCTCGTAAATCCGCTCGTATGCGCGCGTATGGTGGTGAAGCCACTCCATAGCCTCCTCGGACTCCGGGAAAGTCGCGTGCATCACCGAGTCGTACATTCCGTTGTAGATGACAATGAAATCATACGCGTCGCTCTCTATGAGCTCAATTCCCTTCACAACCGCCTTCTCGTCGGCTTCCGCCTCTGCCGGTATTATGTAGTAGTCCATGTCGCGCTCCAGGAATATATGCGCTATCGAACACCCCTCGGTCGCCACTATCGCGCACTTCTTTCCCGCTCTTATCATCGCGTCGAATATCGTGTCGCAGGTCAGCACAGGCTTCTCGTATCTCCTTATCCCGTGCACCTCCGGATAAGCTCCTGTGTACATCGTCGCGAAACACACCGGAGTCACAGACGGCATCACGGTTGCCATATCAAGCGTCACACTGCTTCTCCCGATCACCCGCTCGAATATCTCGGGGTATTTCTTCACAAGCCACTCCGCCTGCGCGTCGGGATTATACATGACCACGCGGTCGCACTTCTTGTCACCGCAGAAAGCGGTCAGCGCGCCGCCGGATTTCTCGGCGTTCTTCGGCGGCTCTACACCCATGCACCCACAGATGTCGGCACAAAGCGCGGTAAGCGATACTTTGTTGAACTCCATCTCAGAACCCCGCTTTCTCGTCGAACTCTATGTAAGGCTTTCCAGCATCGAACTTTATCGGCAGAACTATATATGTGGAGTCAAAATACTTCTCGCCCTTTCCGCCCCAGCGGTCGCCGACATAGATGAACTTTCCGTCCCGCTCGAGCACGAACGCCGGCTGAGAGTCAAAGGTCGTCTCGTCGCCGAAATTCTCGAGTATCTCCCAGTCGCCGTCAATCGAGTCGGCACACGACCACTTGCCCTGGTTGGGCGCCCATCCGGTGCAGTAGGAGGAGAGCATGTAATACTTTCCGTCCTTCCTGAAGACCGCCGGAGCCTCGCGGTACTCGTTCTGGAAGAGGCTGCTCACAAGCTTATCTGTGCTCAGGAAATCCTTCGTCAGTCTCCAGATATGCAGATCGGCGTTCCCTCTCGACGCCGCGATGAAGTACGCCCTTCCGTCGTCGTCCTTGTAGAGCGTGCAGTCGCGCGCCATGTCGCCGAACGGATTGAAGCTGCCGTGATATACAAAATCCCGGTCTGGATAGTCCGAGGTCGCCACGGCGCATCTCGCGTCGTCGTAGTTCAGTCCGTTCTCATAGTGACACCAGAGCACGAACTTCTTCGTGTACTCGCAGTAAAGCACCTTCGGGCGCTCTAAGTTGACCTTGTGGACATTCCCCTCGGCGTCCTTGCCGGTGAGCGCCAGAGTCGTCCTGACTCTTATCGGCGCGGTCGGGGTCGAGGTCGTGATTATATCCCCGCGGAACTCAAAGTCCCTGAAATCCTTCGTCCGGTAGCAGGCAACGTAATTGTCCCCGCGTCTGTCCTCGCCATACCAGTAGTACCAGCCGTCGTGGAAGAGCATGTGCCCTCCGTGCGCGTGTATGACGTTTCCGTCCGTGTCGAGCCATTTCTGCCCGTTCAATAATTCTGTCATGATGAAACCCAGCCTTTCCAAGATCGATTCTGATCGTCTCTCTGGATTTATTATACCACAGCCGGACGGAAAATGCAAGAGTTTATTGAAATAAATCCCTTCGTTCCTTCTCGGAATCCGCTTTGTAGACCGAAAGCGAGCCGTCAGAAACCTCCCCGAGCATTATCTCCTCCGCCTTCACACGCAGCCTTGAGAGCTCGGAATCAAGCCAGTTCCGGTCAAACCCGGCGGCTCTGAGATTCCCCTCGATCACGATTCCGTCGAGTATCACCGCCGGCTGGAGCTTCTCGTCGGGCGGAGTCAGTCCGGTGTCGGCGGGCTTCTGCGGTCTCGAGTCGGCTTTCATTAAAAAGCTCATCCGCCCGTTCGGCTCAAGCAGCGCACACTCAAGCTCCGAAACGTCAAAGCAGCCGTTAATCCGGCACTGGGTCAGGAACTCGCTTATATCGACCTGCGCGCGCTTCATGTCCTCCCGCCTGAACCTGCCGTTGATGAACAGAACGACCGTCCGCCCGGTGAAGAATCTCCGCAGCCTCAATGACTTCGACGTGATGAACGTGATGAAGACAACCGACGCGGCGTAAACGACCATCGCGGTCAGCGGAAGCCAGAAATCCTTCTCAAGCGCCGTAGCCATCTCAGCCGCGATCGAGCCTATAGTTATGCCGTTTATATAGTCGAACATCGACAGCTGCGACATCTGCCGGTTGCCCATCAGCTTTGTGAGAATAAAGAGCGCCGCAACCGACAGCAGCGACGTCAGGATGACTTTCAGAATATCCATAAAAAACACCTCCCGGATGATGCGAGTTTACACCATTTCCCGGGAGGATATTCAGTTTGGTTCTGAACTTGTTTGACTGGCTGCCGCCTTACGCCGTGACAACCGTACGCCGCTTATTTTCTCTTGCGGAAAGCAAATCCGACAGCCGCGGCAGCTGAAGCGGTCAGAGCCGCGAGCGAGAAGCCGTCTGCCGTTGCGGGATTGTTCTTCTTAGCCTTCTCAGCCTCGATTATCGACGCCACCGTCTTGTCGGAGAGCAGGCACTGACCGTAGACCGACGGATCGGACGACGCCTTGTCGGTCGAGTCCGACCAACCGAGGCAGACATTGCGGACGCCCTTGCCCTCAGCGTCGTCGTTGTACTGGAAGTCGATTCCGAGATACTGTCCCGCGCCGCCGACCTTGCTCACGTCGACCGAGATCTCATAGATGAAGCCGTCAGCGGTCTTCGAATAGCCGTAATCGGTCGTACCGATATCCGACGCACTGTTGTCGGCCATAAGACGCTTCTGAACCTTTTCGGCCGACTTGTCGGTGGAGTTGTCAAGCTGAATGAAATACTCGATCGAGTCCTTTTCCCAGCCGTTCGCTCCTTTAAGGCTGATAACCTTGTCCTTCACGTCATAGAGAAGGAAGAGCTTATCCTTGCCGTTCCAGAGAACCTTGCAGGTGACGGTCGCGTAATCCTTGCCCGCTACCTTGGTCTTGTCGCCATACCACGACGAAGCGTTCTGCTTCACCGTTTCGACCTTGATCTCAGGCGCGTATTTCCACGCGTCGTCGACCTTGCCGTCGAGCGTGATATCCGCGATATACGCCTCGCAGGTCTTGCGCCCGTTTACCGCCGGAGCCGCCATGATGCTGAGTCCGAGCATTGAAGCCGCGGATACCGCCGTGATCGCCGTGATGAGTTTCTTGTTCATACTGATACCTCTTTTAATTATTCTTCGACCGATAATTCGCATTACCGGACTACATTCTTATTATAGCATACATTTTTTCGTATGTCAAGTTGTTTTTCTATTTTTAATGAGTATTTTTATCCGGATAATTGTTGTAAAATAATTCATACCAGTTTATTCGGAGAAAACGCAATGTATACCGATTTCAAAGAAATAGGAAGGCGCATAGCCGCGAGACGCAAGGAACTCGGACTGAGACAAGGATATGTAAACGAAGCCGCGGGGCTGAGCGACAAATATCTCTCAAACATCGAAAACGCCCGCTCAATACCAAGCATAGAGGTGCTGATGCGCATCTGCGACGTGCTGAACGTCACACCCGATTATTTTCTCGTCGGAGCGGTCGACGCGGCCGAAAACGGCGACTACACAAAGCTCATCGCGAGCAAGATGCAGTGCCTCGACAAAAGCAGGCAGAAATTTCTCTGCGACTTCGCCGACTGGCTGATTGAACGCGGATGAGTCCGTCCGGATTCGCGGGAGCTTCAGACC
>CAKSOR010000251.1 GCA_934477985.1 uncultured Eubacteriales bacterium | reverse complement strand
GACGAGAACGGCAGCCTGCGCCGCGCGAATCTGACGCTTTTGTACGAATACGCCCGCCGCTTCGAGTCGTCGTCCTTCAAAGGGCTCTACAATTTTATCCGCTATATAAACGATATTTTAGCCGACAAAGCCAAGCTCGAGCCCGCGAAAATCTTCTCAGAGTCGAGCGACACGGTCAAGCTGATGACGATTCACCAGTCGAAGGGTCTCGAGTTCCCGGTCGTTTTCCTCTGTGGCTGCGGGAAAAAGTTCAACGAGAGCGACCTGCGTCAGAACATCGTCGCACAGCGCGGGCTCGGAATCGCGCTGAAACTCCCCGATTCGACCGGCTTTGCGCGGTTCGACACGCCGGTCAGACAGGCGATCGTCAAGAAACTCGGCGATTCCCAGCTCGAGGAGGAGATGCGCATCCTCTATGTCGCGCTGACACGCGCCCGCGAGCGCCTTTATGTGACCGCCGAGGTAAGCGAGCGCGAGGAATTTCTCGACAAGTGCCAGTCCGACGCGAAACGCCTGTCGCGGAGCGTAGTCATGCAGAACGGCGGCTACATCAGGTGGATTATGACCGCCATCGCCGCGAACGACCTGCGCATGAAGGATTCGCCCTGCGAAATAATCTTAGCCGAGCCGGAGGAGACCGGAATTTCTTCGGCAAAAGCACCAGAGGAAACAAAAAAATCGAGCGCCGAGCTCGAAAATCTCGTCCGCGAGCGCTTCGATTTCGTCTACCCGAATGAGTTTCTGACAAAGCTCCCGGCGAAGCTGTCGGTCTCCGAGCTCTTCCCGACCGTGCTGGACGCCGAAGCGACGCCGCTCGAACCCGAGGAGCTGCCCGAGATCACAGCGAAAGTTCCGCTTTTCATGCAGGAAAATCCGACCGATCACGCGTCGCCCGCCGAGCGCGGAACAGCCACCCACTGCTTCATGCAGTTCTGCGACTTCGAGCGGTTCAGGCAGCCCGGCGACCTCAAAAAACTCATCGCCGACGAGTGCGAGCGACTCGGAAACGACAAATATCTCTCGCCGCGCGCCGCGTCGCTCGTCGATCAGAAGCAGCTGAAGAATTTCTTCGAGAGCGAAACATTCCGCGCGATCTGCGCCTCAAAGCGGGTCTGCCGCGAGCACCGCTTCAATGTCCGACTCCCCGCCGCCGATTTCACCGCCGATGAAAAGCTCAAATCCGAGCTCTCAGGAGAGTTCATCCTCGTTCAGGGCGTCATCGACTGCTTTTACGAGAACGACGACGGAAGTTTTACTCTTGTCGACTACAAAACCGACCACATCCCGCGTTCCATGTCCGCCGACGAAGCCGAAAAAATGCTCGTCGCCCGCCACAAGCTCCAGCTCGGCTACTACTCTGAGGCGCTGAGACTTATCACGAAAAGAAGCGTCGCGAGAACGGTCATCTACTCGTTCGGACTCGGTCGGGAGATCGAAATTTAGCGGCACGCCAGGGCGCACGCGCGGCAGGGTCATTCAGACCGCGTCGTTTCACCTCGCGTCCTTCCGGTACGCCGTCGGATAGACTCCGAATTTCCGCTTGAACGCCGTCGAAAAGAAGCTCTGATCCGCGAATCCCAGAACCGACGCGATGCTGCCGATAGACAGTTTTGTCTCCGAGAGATACCTCTCCGCCGCGACCAGCCTGATCTCTGAGTGATACGCCCCCGGCGTCACGCCGAATTTCTCCTTGAAAACCCGGAGCATATGCCGCTTCGACACGTGAAAATGCTCCGCGATGTCGTCAAGCGAGAACTTCTCGGTCAGACGGTCGTCGATATACTGCCGGACGCTCTCCGCCAGCTCCTCGCGCTCTGTGAGACTGCAAGCGGACACCTCCGGAAGGTCGGCGATGCTCAGGATCAGGTTGAAAAGAATCGTCATAACCCGCCGCTCATCGTATCCGGAGGTCGCCACGATGCTCTTGAGCTTCAGAAAAGGCTCGGCGGAGAACCCGTGGCGGATAATCAGCCGCTCTTTATTGAGATAGCATTCGGTCAGATAATCGAACGCCGGACCGTTGAAACCTATCCAGAGTTTCTCGTATGGGTCGTCCTTGTCGGTCCAGTAGGAGATTACAGTGCCCTTGTTCACGTAGACAATGTCGCCCGCCATGACCTCGTGCCGCATTCCGTCGAACTCAACGTATCCTTTGCCCGAGACAATATAATCAATAAAATACCGTCCGATGAAGCGGTTTATAAAGGCGTATCCGGTGCGCGGATAGACCTTCCCGAAGACCTCAAGCCTGCCGGGACGGTCATTCTGATAAATATTCACGTAGATAATCTCGTTGTGTTGGTCACGATGCGAAGCCAATTCTACCACCTCCGATATTATGATACCACAAAATTGTCAGTTTGTCAAGAAAAATAAAGTTGTCACTATAACAAAAACTTCTGGCACGAAAAATCATTGCAAAAAACGGGAAAATGTAGTATAATCATTACAGAAAAAAATTCGTCCCCGAAGATTACCCTCACAACGCAAGGCAAAAAAATTGTTTAAAGCAACAAGCAGAAAGGAACAATCAATGAAGAAAATAGTTATCATAGGAGCGGGAAGCTTCAATTTTTCGAGAGCCATTTCGAGAGATATTCTGTCGTTCCCGGCGCTGGCTGACTCGCACATCGTGCTGGTCGACATTCCGGCAGGCGCGAAGTACATGGAAGCAGCTCAGAAGTTCATCCAGCGCGTCATCGACAAGGGCGGCTACGCCGGCAAGGTTGAGTCGACCTTTGACCGCAGAGAGGCGCTGAAGGGCGCGGACGTCGTCGTCATCACGTTCAGAAACGACATTGAGATTTCCACCTGGGAGCGCGACCTGTCGATCCCGAAGAAGTACGGCGTCGACGTCGTCATCGGCGATACCCGCGGACCTTCCGGAATCTTCAGATTCCTCAGAAGCGCGCCGGTGCTCAAGGCGTTCGCAGATGACATTCTCGAGCTCTGCCCCGAGGCTCTCGTCCTCAACTACACCAACCCGATGTGCATGGTCACCAGCTACATGGAACACTGCGGCGTCAGGCTCACAGGTCTCTGCCACAGCGTCCAGGGGACCGCCACTATGCTCGCGAAGTGGATCGGCGCGGACATGAAGGACGTCACCTACAAGTGCGCCGGAATCAACCATCAGGCATTCTATTATGAGTTCAAGGTCAACGGCAAGGACGCTTACCCCGAGATCTTCAAGGCTGCCGAAAAGCCCGAGAACTACAAGTCCGAAGCCGTCAGAATCGAGATGATGAAGGGTCTCGGCTACTTCGTCACCGAGTCGAGCGGTCACAACTCCGAGTACAACGCGTGGTTCAGAAAGCGCCAGGATCTCATCGACAAGTACATTCCCGACTCCTACGCAAGCTCGGTCAGAACAATCACCAAGCGCAACAACACCCGCGACGCCGACATGGCTAAGGCTCTCGCTGAGGACAACGTCAGCCTGGCGCGCGGACAGGAATTCGCCGCTTACATCATCAACGCGGTTCTCGGCGACGGCGAGATGTTCGAGTTCTCGGGCAATATCCGCAACCACGGACTCATCGCGAACCTCCCTGACGACGTCATCGTCGAAGTGCCGATCGTCGCGTCGAAGCGCGGTCTCCAGCCGATTCAGGTCGGTAAGCTCCCGCGCCAGATCGCCGCGCTCAACACAGTCACCGCTCAGGGCGAGGAGTTAGCCGTCGAGGGCTGCATCGCCGGAGACAAGGAAATGATCTACCACGCCTGCGTCAACGACCCGCTGACCGCCGCCGTCTGCTCGCTCGAGGAAATAAAGCGCATGGTCGACGAGATGTTCGAGGCTAACAAAGACCTGCTTCCGCAGTTCAAATTCTGAACGTAACGTAAACTTTTTCTAACAGACCGGTTAGCACCGGTCTGTCTTTTTTGCGATAGTTTACTTGAAAAAGTCGATTTTTTTCCCCTTTTGTACGGGTTTTGGGGTTGAAATCGCCTTTCAGATGTGCTATAATATTATAGTGAAGATCTTCCTGACAAATAAATATTTCGAAAGGTTATGCCGATATGAAAAAGAAACTTGCTCTCTTTCTGGCTTTTTTAGCGACCGCGCAGCTTTTTGCGTGCGGCGACAATAGCGTTACCCCTCCCCCTCCGAACTCTACAGATGTAGCTGATTCTGTGACCGAGCCCGCGCCCGATCTGACCTACGTCTGCGAGCTACCCGAGGACGTCAGGTTCGACGGTGAGACCTTCACCTTCATGATATACGAAAACCCTGACGTGGATAACCATTTACTATCGGACGAGGAGACAGGCGATACTGTCAACGACGCGAAGATTAAGCGTCAGAGACTTGTTGAGGAGCGCCTTGGCGTCACGCTGAAAGAAACTGTCTTCAAGGAACAGAACTGGAGTGCCGCTCCGATACGCAATCTCATTCTCGCTGGCGACAACGAATTCGATGTCGCGACTATACGCTGTACTGACGCGCTTTCGTTCTGGGAGGAGGGACTCGTGACTCCCGCGACCGATCTTCCTTATGTCAACATAGAAAAAGGCTATTGGAACAAGGATTTCAATGCCTCGCTCACGCTTGACGGACAACAGTACATCGCGATCGGCGACATGCTCACAAGCACGCTCGATCTGACCTTCGCGCTCACCTTCAACAAGAAACTCGCTGAAAATTACAAGGTTGGCGACATCTATTCGCTAGTCCGCGACGGAAAATGGACGTTCGACCAGATGTTTTCGATGATGAAGACCGCAACAAACGATACGAACGGCGACTCCAAAATGGACGAGAACGACAACTATGGGT
>CAKSOR010000250.1 GCA_934477985.1 uncultured Eubacteriales bacterium | reverse complement strand
TGCCAATAGCGTCCGAGTCGGTCGACGCGGTGACAAGCATATTCGCCCCGGTCTCGGACGAGTTCTTCCGGATATTGAAGCCGGGCGGACTGCTGATAATCGGCGCGGCTGGCAGACACCACCTCTACGAGCTGAAAGCGGCGGTGTACGACGAGGTCTATGAAAACGAAGGACGGCGCGATCTTCCGGGGGGAAGTCACACCGTCGAAAATCTCAGCTATAAATTCACCTGCGAGGGTGAGAACATAAGGCGGCTCTTCTCGATGACCCCCTACTGCTATAAAACGTCAAAGCAGGACAGGGCGAAGCTGGACAGCCTCGAAAGGCTCGACATAACCGCCGATTTCGACATATTCATCTACAGAAAATAAGGGGAAATTCAGATGAAACCAACACTTGTGATACCGATGTACAACGAGTCGTCGATACTCCCGGACACACTGAAGCAGACCGCGGAATACATGAACCGGGAGTTTCCTGACGGATACGAGATAATCTTCTCGGACGACGGAAGCACCGACAACAGCCGCGGAATAGTCGACGACTTCGCGAAAACCCACCCGAACACCCGCTCGGTCGGATATGAAAAGAACCGCGGCAAGGGCTGCGCGGTGCGAACCGGAGTCATGGCGGCGATCGGAGACGTGATAATCTGCACCGACTGCGACTTAGCCTACGGACTCGACGTCATAAAGAAAGCCGCCGGCATTTTCGTAAGCGACCCGGAGACAGAACTCGTCATCGGGTCAAGAAGACTCGCGAAAGACGGCTACGAGGGCTACACCTTCATCCGCAAGCTGGCGTCGAAAACGTACATCAAGGTGCTCGCGACGGCGGCGGGCTTTAAACTGAGCGACTCGCAGTGCGGCTTCAAATGCTACCGCGGCGCGGCTGGAAAGAAGATATTCGAGGGCTGCGAGGTCGACGGCTTCGCGTTCGATTTCGAGGCGCTGATCCGCGCGCAGAAATTCGGCATGAAGATCACCGAGATGCCGGTGAAGATAATCAACCACCGCGAGAGCAAGGTGCACGTCTTCAGCGACAGCCTGAAGATGCTCCGCGACATCGCGGCGATAAAGAAACGAAACAAAACCGTTTGATAAGACTTTGGCACGTCAAAGTCACGCGCCGCGTCAAACATCTCCGATATAAGCGCCAAAGGCTGCCATACGGCAGCTTTTTTGCTTTTTTCCTGTTCGCGCGTTCTGCACCTGGGCTCCGCCCAGTCGCAGAACGCTCCGCTCCCGCGCCGCGCTGCTATGCCGCGCGGCGCGTCGCCCGGGGCGCTTACGCGCCCCGGGCGACGCAGGTGGCGCGCTCCGCGCGCCATCGACCTCGCGCGGCGAGGTCGACGGTCACTTCGTGCCCGCCTGCGCTTCACCCGCCCTGAACTCCCCGGGCGTCATCCCCTTGAACCGCCTGAACATCCTGTGAAAATGCTCGTCCGAGTTGAACCCGACATGCGCCGCGACCGACGAGACGCTCATGTCGGTCGACGAGAGCAGCGACGCCGCCGAATCTATCCTGATCCCGTTGAGTATATCGGTAAAGGTCCGCCCGGTCGAGTTCTTTATTATCCGGCAGAGATGCGCTTTTGAGTACCCCGACCACTCCGCCGCCTCGTCGAGCGTCACCTTCCGGTAATTCGTCTGTATGTACCCGATCAGCGAGCCGATCGTGACGTCCCGCGCCGGCTGCCTCACCGCGGCTGAACTGTCGGCGTGCGCCCGCACAAGCCGGCAGAAAAGCTCGGTCAGAAGCGACTCGCCGACTATCCTGTAGTAATCCGGATGCCCGGTCATCTCGCTGTAGAGCTTCTCGATGAGCTCCCGCACAACTCCGTCCCCGCCGGTATGAAAGACAATGTACTTTCCCGTCCCAGCGCCGTAAAGCGACTGCCTGAAAAACTCCGAGAGCAGATTGTTCTCGCTCAGCCACTCAAAAAAAGTCCGCTCGAAGGTCGACCGCCTTATGTGTATCTTGATTATGACGCAGTCGTCGTTGAAAGCCTCGATATTGTGCGCGACCTTGGGCGCGATCAGCACAAAATCCCCGCGCTCCCCGCTTATCCTCTCCGAACCGACCGTGATCACCCCGCCGCCCGAATATAAATAATTCAGCTGAAAGAAATTGTGCGAGTGCTCGATGTGCGTGTCATACCTGAAATGCCGCATCACGCTTATATTCGAGTTCGTGAACTGGTACCTGAATCCGCTCTTCTCATTGTACCACTCGTCAAAATCCCAGAGCGCGTGCCGGACATTGCGGTTCATCTCATACAGCGTCTTCAGAAACTTCTCAATCGGCAGCATCTCCGAAAGATACCCCCGCACCGCTGAAAGATCGCTGTAATCTATCGAGTCCTCCGCCGCGCGGTGAGTTTCCACAAGCCTGTCGAATTCTTCTCTTATGTTCATCCTGTCACCCCCGGAAATATGATAACATAAAACAGCCCGCCTGTCAAGCGTTTTTGCTAATATATGTCTCAAAAACGCAAAAATAAATCATTGATTCCCACTCCGCGATATGGTAGAATTAATACGCGGCATAAAACCGCAAATAAATCGACAGGAGAGAACACACAATGAAAAAGATCCTGACAGGCATCCTCACCACGGCGCTCCTCGCGGCGTCGCTCCTCACCGGCATCTCAGCGACGCCAAAAGCGGCTGAGTTCAAAGCGCCAAAGCTCACGAAAGCCCCGACCTTCGACGGCGTCATCTCTGACGGCGAATACGGCGCGGGCGACGCGATAAAGCTCACCGACTCAAGACTCGAGCCGACCGCGTGGGTCAGCGGACACAAGATCGACCCCGACCTCGACGTCGAGTACAGATTCGCCTGGGACAACTCGAACCTCTACATGGCGGTGACCGTCAAGGGCGATAAGTCCCCGTCTCAGACCGCCGACGAATCCGCCGCGTGGTTCGGAAAAGCCGACTGCGTACAGGTATTCGTGAATCCCGGGTATAAGGTCGCCGGAGCGAGCCCGGTCTGCTTCACGATCGGATTTGCCGATGGCAAGAACCCGGTAGTCTGGCGCTCAAAGCTCGGCGACGGAGTCATCGTCACAAACGACTGCAAGGGCTTCTCGTCGAAGTACGATAACGGCTACACAATGGAGCTCGCCCTCCCATGGAAGACGATACTCATCGACACCGATAAGATAAAGACCTCCGACACGAAGATCGCCGAGGGCACAAAGCTCGGACTGACGCTCGTCTACGCCGACGTCGGCGGAACGGTATCCTATGTCAAGACCGACGGCAATAAGTGGAACGGAGACGAGATCGGCGCGGCGGCGCTGACCCTCTCGGCGGGCGCGAAGACCCCGGCAAAGCCGTCGACCGCGGCGCAGACCCCCGACCTTATCGTACTGCCGCTCCTCGCCCTCGCGGCGTCAGCGGGCGCGGCGTACATCGCGAAGAAGCACTGAACCCCCAATCCTTTCAAGAAAAAAATCTCCGGGCAGAGCCCGGAGATTTTTTATTCGTTTATCCGCGTGGTCACGCGATCCTGAATCATCCCGACGACCTCGTCGAGCGTCTTTGTCCCGGCGAAATAGCCGCTGATCTCCTCGTTTATGATGTTCATCGTCTCGTTGTCGTCCGACCAGACAAGGCACTTCTCATTGAAAACCGCCCTGAAAGCGTCGAGCTCCGGCTCTGTGAACTCGCTGTAAAGCGCCGTGACCGAAGCGCCGTCCTTCGACTCATACGCCGTGCGCTTCGCCAGCGCCTCCGGACTGCTGTAATCGTACTCGACTAAAACCCGCTCGCCCTTATCGTTGTAATCATACCTGTAGTTCCACCTCGGACCGAACGACATCCTCCGCTCCGGCTTGCCGGTAGCCTTGTTGACCGTCTCAGTGACCGTTACATCATAATGCGTGTCCGAGAGATACGCAAGCAGCGATTCCGCCGCTTCCTTAGTGCACGGAAATCCCGGAACAGCGTACACCGAGGTGGTCTTCCCCTCGCTCAGCCGCTCGCACATCGACGCGAACTCATCCTTCTGCGAGTCAATATATCCGGTCACGAAAGCCCACGCGCCCTCCTTGTTCGCCGAACCGTCGGGTATCGCGAGCTGCATCTTCGGATAAATCGCCGCGCCGTTCGTATCATCGCCGTGCGGATAGCCGACCATGACCATCTCGTGTCCGATGAGCCAGGGCTTCGTCTGCGCAAAGAACCATCCGAAATTGCCCATGTCGACCGCCGTCACAAGCGCGTTGTCGAACCGCTCGCTATTGTAAGTGGCATTCCCGTCCTTCAGAAACTCCAGCAGTCGCCTGAAGCTCTTATTGTCAAAATCACAGGTCTTCTTATCATAATCGACAAACTCCCCGAGCCCGGCACGCAGCATATCATCCGCGAAAACCGCATTGACCTTGTCAGCAACCGACTGAACAGCCGCGAAATACTCGCCCTCCGGCAGAGCCTCAGCGTAGTCGATCGTCTCGTCAAGCGTCAGCCCGGAGATCTCCGAAGCCTTGTCCGATACCGATATGAGCGTCTCAAACCCGAAGTTCGTCGTGAGCAGCGGCAGACGTCCGTCCTTCTCAAAGCTCGAGAGCACGCAGGGCAGAAAGCTGTCGCGTGAATGCTCCTTATCACCATCCATAAATTCATAGAGATCGGCGAACATATCCTGCCTTGAGAAATTCCGGCTGCGCATTTTCCCGGTGAACGCGATGACATCCGGCAGATCGCCCGACATCATGCTCCGCATCAGATTTCCCGAGACGGTCGACTCATCGCCCGCGATTCTCTTGAGCTTCATCTCGT
>CAKSOR010000249.1 GCA_934477985.1 uncultured Eubacteriales bacterium | reverse complement strand
GTCAACGAGTTGGCAAGGCCGACTCGTCAAATTTTCCGACTCACGTTGCCAATCTGATACGTTAAGGTCGGGTTATCGAACAAATCTAATATTACCAGAGGTGGTGATATATGGCAGTCATTTACGCCGACACGCTCTTCGCGGTCAATTTCTCGATGGACTTTTTAGCTCTCTACATAACCGGCAAAAGCCTGCGCACTCCCATCCGACCGGGGAGACTCGCGCTTTCCGCCTCGCTCGGAGCGCTCTTCGCGACTGTTTCGGCGGCTTTCCCGGTGAGCGGCTTCATCGGAAAATGCGTCGGCGTGCTGACCTTCGCCGCCTGCGCCGCGCTGATGTGTCTTGCGGCGTTCAGCTGCCGGGTGGTGAGAAGCACGGCGGTCTTCACCGCGGTGAACCTCGGACTCGGCGGAATGATCAGCGCGATGTGCTCGTGGCTTCGTCTGAGCGGTCTTGAGCCGTCAGGACAGGGGCTTGAGCCGCTTACACTCATCGTCTTCGGACTGATCGCCGGGCTCGTCAGCCTGCTCTACAGCCGCTTCGGGCGCGCGAAGGAGCGCGAGGTCGCGGTCACGGTAAAACTCCCGGACGGCGGTAAAAGTCTGCGGCTTCTGTCCGACAGCGGCGACCTGCTCTGCGAGCCGATAAGCGGCAAGCCGGTTGTCGTCGTGAAGCCGTCGGCGCTCGGCATTGACGAGCTCACACCCGAAAATGTCCCCGAGCCGCTCCGGATGAGGCTCCGCGCGATCCCCTGCGAGTCGGTCGCCGGAAAATGCCTGATATACGGATTCGCCGCGGTGCTTGTCACAGACCGGCGCGAGATTGAAGCCGTCGTCGCGCCGGTCGGAAGCGATTTCGGCGGCTATGACGGGATAATTCCCGAAACTTTGCTTTAGGAGGTAATTTAATGAAACTGATACGATTCGAGATTATAACGCGCTTTGCCGAGCTGATAAGCGGGGCGATCGCGAAGCTCTTCGCGAAACCACGCTGCGTTCACTATATAAACGGAGCCGCGACTCTCCCGCCGCCGCTCGACACAGAGCGCGAGAACGAGCTGATCGCGATGCTCCCGGACGGCTCGCCCGAGGCGGCGCGCGAACTGATCGAGCACAATCTGAGGCTGGTCGTCTACATCGCGAAGAAGTTCGAGAGCTCGGGCACAGGCATCGAGGATCTGATCTCGATAGGCACAATCGGGCTCATCAAGGCGATAAACACCTTCCGCGCCGACCGGAACATCAAGCTCGCGACCTACGCCTCGCGCTGCATTGAGAACGAGATTCTGATGTACATACGCAAAATCTCCGGCAAGCACGAGGTCTCGATCGACGAGCCGCTGAGCGTCGACTGGGACGGCAACGAGCTGCTGCTCTCAGACATCCTCAGCGACGACTCTGACGACATCCTGAAGGGGCTTGAGACCGCCGAGGACAAGAAGGCTGTCCATGAGGCTCTGTCGCGCCTTGACGAGCGTGAGCGGCTTATAATCACGCTGCGCTACGGTCTGAACGGCGGTCAGGAGCTGACGCAGAAGGAGGTCGCCGACACATTGGGCATCTCGCAGTCGTATATCTCAAGGCTCGAGAAGAAGATTCTCGCAAGGCTGAACACCGAGCTCTCCGGAAAAATATGAAAAAATTTACACGAAATTCGCGGATACATCTTGCAATCGCGGCAGAATTATTGTATAATATAAAGAAAACAACCCCGAAAGGACAACGAAAATGAAAACCGAACTCAAGTCGCTTCACGACAAAAAAGCCTTCATATGCGATATGGATGGCGTCATATACCACGGCAACCGTCTGCTCCCCGGCGTGCCGGAATTCACCGACTGGCTGAAGAACAACAGCAAGGACTTCCTCTTCCTCACGAACTCCTCAGAACGCGCTCCACGCGAGCTTGCGCAGAAGCTCCGCAGGATGGGACTCGACATAAGCGAGGAGCATTTCTACACGTCAGCGCTCGCCACAGCGGCTTTCCTTGCGTCCCAGTGCCCCGGCGGAAGCGTCTATGTCATCGGCGAGCCGGGACTTGTCAACGCGCTCTACGACGCCGGGCTCTCGATGAACGACTACAACCCGGATTACGTCGTCTTCGGTGAGACGAGATCGCTCTCGTACGAGAAGATTGAACGCGCCGCCGAGCTTGTCATGAAGGGCGCTAAGCTGATCGGCACGAACTCGGACATCACCTCGCCCGGAGAGCGCGGAATAATCCCCGCCTGCCGCGCCCTGATCGCTCCGATCGAGCTTGCGACCAACCGCAGCGCCTACTTCATCGGAAAGCCGAACCCGCTTATCATGCGCCACGCGCTGAAGACTCTCGGCTGCCACCACGCCGAGGCGGCGATAATCGGCGACCGCATGGACACCGACATCATCGCCGGAATCGAGAGCGAGCTCGATACGGTGCTCGTCCTCTCGGGCGTCACCTCGCTCGACACGCTGAATAAGTTCCCCTACAGACCGAATTATATTCTCAACGGCGTCGGGGATATTCCGAAGGATGAGGTCGAGATCGGCTGAGTGCTTTGCCAATCTCCGTCAATAAATTAAGGATAAGCTGAATAATTGGAGTTTTCACGCGAAAAAGACTTGAATTTATGGGCTTTTTTCGCGTGAAAACAACCTTAAATCAGCGTTTCCTTAAAAAAGCTTGCCCTCCCGGTATTTTCCGCCGGTCGGGCAAGTCGTTTTTTTTACTGTATCTTCCAGTTCTGGCTTGCGGTCTGAATATCGACCATGTGCGTATAGATGCCGTTCCTCTTGTAGAGCTCGTCGGGTCTGCCCTCCTCGGCGACCACGCCGTTATCAAGCACGACTATCTTGTCAGCACCCGCGACGGTGCGCATGCGGTGCGCGATGATAAGCACAGTCTTGTTCTTGATGAGTCTCGACAGCGCTGTCTGGATGAGCGTCTCGTTCTCGACGTCAAGGCTCGCGGTCGCTTCGTCAAGGAGGATTATCGGCGCATCCTTAAGGAAGGCGCGGGCAATCGACAGACGCTGACGCTCACCGCCTGAGAGCTCACAGCCGTTCTCGCCGATATTCGTGTTCCACTTGTCGGGGAGCTTCTCAGCGAACTCATCGACATTCGCGAGTCTTGCCGCGGCGAGAACCTCCTCGTCGGTCGCGCCCTTCTTGCCGAGGCGGATGTTCTCCATTATCGTGTTGTCAAACAGCGTGACGTCCTGGAAAACTATCGAATAAAGGCTCATCAGCTTCTCGGGATCGGTGTCCGCGACCTTCATGCCGCCGACCGTGATCGTTCCCTTCTGATTGTCCCAGAAGCGCGCCGCGAGTCTCGAGACGGTCGTCTTTCCTCCGCCCGAAGGTCCGACCAGCGCCGTGACCTCGCCCTGCTTTGCCGTGAACGAGACGTCGCGGAGCACTGTCTCGCCGTCGTTATAGGAGAATCCGACATGGTCAAAGACAATATCGCAGCCCTTGTTGGTGAGCTCCTCACTGCCCTGCTGAACCGGGTGCCCGAGGATTTCGTTCATACGTCCGACATTCGTGCGCATCGCGATGACCGCCGCTAAGTTATTGAGCGCGCTCTGCATCGGGTCGTAGAGTCTCGACGCGACCAGCATGAACATGAAGAAGGTCAGAACGTCTATCTTGCCGTTCACAAGCATAACCGAGCCGACCAGCGCGACCGACGCGATTCCGAGCTTCAGGACCATTCCGGCGGCGGTGACGAAAACCGCGTTTGTGAGCTCAGCGCGGATGGTCTGCTTCTCAACTCCCTTTATCTTTTTGGAGAGTCCCTCGAGATAGCCGTTCTCGGCGTTGTTCGCCTTGAGGTCGCGCAGAGTCTCGATGTACTCCTGAATTCCGTCGGCGCAGGTCATCTTCGCCGCCATTGTCTTTGCCTGCACTCTGTCCTGAACCCTGTAGCTGAGCAGCACAATGAGCACCGAAACCGGTATCACCCAGAGCGCCGCCAGCGCCATCACAGGGTCGAAGGCGAACATTCCGAGCGCGATGATCAAAGTCGAGATCAGCGAGCCGAACAGACCCGGCACAAAGTGCGAGCAGGTCTTCTCGAGCACCTCGCAGTCAGCCATTATCGTGCTCGTCAGGTCGGCTAAATCCTTCTTGCCGAAGAACGAGAGCGGCAGCTTACGGAGTCTCTCGGCGAGTCCCAGGCGGCGCACTCCGCTCTCCTTGTAGGTCGTGAAATAGGTGTTGTTGTACTGAAACCAGGTCGTTATCAGTATCAGCGCGAACGAAATTATTATGCCGCCGATATAGATGACGCCGCGCCCGGCAAGCGTCCCGCGGGTCATGAGATCCGAGACGAGCAGGTACAGAAGCGTCGTCGGGAACATGAACGCGATATTCTGGAACGCGCAGGCGATGATTCCCTTCACGAGCCCGACCGCGCCCTCTCTTGACGAGGCGGTCGCTCTTTGTATCATTTTAATCATCAGACTTAACCCTCCTTTGAGACCTTCCACTCGACCGAAGCCTGGTAGTCATACCACATCTTCGCGAAGGTGCCGCCCTTTTCGAGCAGTTCCTCACGCTTTCCGGAACCGGTGATCTTTCCGCCCTCGATGACATAGATGTTGTCGGCGTTCGCGACCGTCGAAAGCCTGTGCGCGATCATTATGACCGTCTTGCCCTTCGAGAGCCCGCCAAACGCCGCCTGAACCTTCGCCTCGTTGTCGGGGTCGGCGAACGCCGTCGCCTCGTCGAGGATGAGCACCGGAGAGTTCTTCAGCACAGCGCGGGCGATCGCTATCCGCTGTCCCTCGCCGCCCGAGAGATAGACGCCCTTTGTGCCGATGACCGTGTTGACACCGTCGGGGAACTTCGCGA
>CAKSOR010000248.1 GCA_934477985.1 uncultured Eubacteriales bacterium | reverse complement strand
GTGCTCCGGACCGGCGGACAAGCCGCCGGTCCGGAGCCGCGAACGCCCATACCTTCGCAGAACTGATCAGAAAACATAAAAAGCGAGCCGCGTCACGATTCCCCCGAATCGTACAGAACGCGCCTCGCAGTGATCCGAAAGGGAACTCAACAGACGCCGTTCTCCGAGCATACCTCATGGTCTGCCCGGAAACTCAGCCGTAGACCGCTGACGCCAACGCTCAGGAAATATCCCGGAACGTCCGCATAACCGAAAGCGCGGTGTGACACTAAAAACGGCTGTATCCTGAAACAATCGCTTGTCCGATGCCCCAATGAACGGCATTTCCGACCGGCGACGTGTGCCGGAATCGTTACCTGTGTGACGGTTGGCTATCGGACAGCTTTGACTGACTTTGACGTATCGCCCGGCGCTTACCACTTTCAAGAGCGCTGATTCCACGCGGCTGCCGCGATGACCGGAGTTTTTTTCTGACAATAACTCCGTTCGTTCGGCTCGCTCCTGACCCTCCTTTAAGCGCCGGGCATTATATTATCCCCTGTCTGACACTCTATTTGACGTAAGAAAAACAGATTTGTTCCCATTTTCCAAAAATTTCTCAAAAAGTTTTTTGCCGGTCAGCCGCCGACATCAGATCGGCTCTGGCACGCCGTGTCAACCGCTGAAGTCAACTGACAAAGCGGACCTGAAAAACACCGGCTCCGCCCTTCACGCGCGCTGACCTGATAAACCATATGTATGAAAGGAATGGTCATGAATATGAAGCGTAAAACGAAAGCGCGAATTTTCGCCGCCTCACTGACCGCTCTCTGCGTCGCCCAGACCTCCTGCGGCTTCATCGTCTTCAATCACCCCGACGACACGACCTCAGAGCCTGAGACCACCACGGCTACCGAATCCTCAACCGCCCCTGAGACCGATCCGCCGGAAACCACGCCTCCCCGCGATCTCCGCGCCGAGGCGTCTGAACGCCTTGAATCGCTCACCTATCGCAACCTCAGCGCCTCGAGCGTTATAATCGCCTCGGCGGTCAACCCAGATCTCATCTGTCCCTCCGGCGAGACCGACAGCGAGGTCGTCGCCGCGCGCAATCTCACCGCCCGCGCCGTCGAGGAAAAATACAACACTAAGATAATCGTGAACCCGGTCAGCGTCTCCTCGATGCTCGCCGACGCCAAGGCGGCTTACGCCTCCGATATGTACTACGCCGATCTCCTCGCGATACCTCAGAATATGGTCGGCTCGTTCTACGCAGCCGGAATACTCGCGAACATGTACAGTCTGCCGTTCACCGATTACTCGAAGCCCTGCTATGACAGGGAATTCACCGAAGCCGCGACGCTCGGCGACAAACTGCTCGCGGTCTCGGGCGCGGCGAGCTCAGACCCGGACGGGCTGTCATGCGTGTATTTTAACCGCGACCTGATCGGCGACGACCCTTACGCGCTCGTGAATTCCGGCGAGTGGACGATAGACAAGATGCGCGGGTTCGCGCTGAACGCGTCAACTCTCGACGGAGTCTCTGGGCACGGATCGTCGCTCGACCGCGCGGCTTATCTCGATAAGCTGATCGCGTCCGCCGGGATAGATTATGTTTCGAACCGGAAGGGCACGATTCCGACACTGAGTTTCATGGACGACACGGTGATGTCTCAAAGAGCCGAAAAGCTCGTCGACAGACTGTACAGTCTGCTGTTCGACGACAAGACCTATTCGCAGACCGACTCTGCGGGAGCGTTCGGTTCCGGAAAGCTGATCTTCCTCACCGGAACGCTCGGCGACACCGCCGCGCTCGCCGACTCGAAGGTGGCATGGGGGCTTCTTCCGATGCCAAAAGCCGACAATGATCAGAGCGGCTATTTCACGCCGACCGCTGACGACGCGCCGGTCTTCTGCGCGCTCCTGAACACGCCGAACTACGAGACCTCGGGACTGATACTCGAGGCGCTGAACGAGGCTTCGTATGAGTATATCGACGACATCTATTTCTCTGAGCTGCGTGACTGGCGGCTTCGCGACAATTCGTCGGTCAACACGCTCGGCGTGATACTTGACAGCCAGCGCACCGACTTCACAAAGCTGATGTCGTCGGGCTTCACGAATCTCGCGGCGGCGACCTGTGAGGCGGTAAGAAGCGCGGTGACATCGACGTCGTCGCTGACGGCTATATATAACCGCTACGCGACGGCTTGCGAGCGGGAGCTGATGAGCTCGACCGTTATTTACTGATGGGACTTTACGTAAACAGTGTAAGTCTGAACCGCGCGGTGTTCGAAAGCGCGGTCCTTCCGGAAGACAGCGAATACATCCGCGGTCTTCCGGCGGTGAGGCATCTTGACCGGCTTGAATTTCCGGACGTTACCTTCATAGTCGGTGAGAACGGCACGGGGAAATCGACGCTGATCGAGGCGGTTGCGGTGAGCTGCGGTTTCAACGCGGAGGGTGGGTCGAAGAATTTTAATTTTTCGACGCGGAAGTCGCATTCATTCCTTTCGTATTTCTTAAATGTTGACCGAACGCTCAGGCGTCCGCGGGACGGATATTTTCTGAGAGCCGAGAGCTTCTACAATGTCGCGACCGAGATTGAAAATCTGGATGCCCAGCCCGCGGCGTCGCCGAAGCTGATCAGCGGCTACGGCGGGCGTTCGCTGCATGAGATGTCGCACGGCGAGAGCTTTTTCGCGCTTATGACGAACCGGTTCTTCGGGAAGGGGCTTTATATTCTGGACGAGCCTGAGGCGGCGCTGTCGGCGTCGCGTGTGATGGCGATGCTGACCCTGATGCACGATCTCTGCCAGCGGGAATCGCAGTTCATAATCTCGACGCATTCGCCGATACTTTTAGCCTATCCGGGCGCTAAGATCTACGAGCTCAGCGATAGCGGCATTTCGATCGTGCCATACCGCGAGACCGGAACTTTCCGTGTGATGAAGCAATTTCTCGATCAGCCCGAGCGGATGGCTGGATATCTGACGTCTGATTAGGGCGCTTTGAGCGGATGGATTTGTTCGGCGGCGTTGGCGCCGCCGACTCCTGACTTTTTCCGCCAGCGGCGGAAAAAGTCAGGAGCAGTGCGGGGCGTTTGTTCGCCCTCGGCGCCGGCGCAGCCGGCGCCGAGGGCGGGCGACCGGAAACGCCGCGCGAAGCGCGGCGTTTCCGCCCATGTCGCGGGCGTGAGCCCGCGGCATGGGCAGCGCCAGCGGCGCTGGTCGCCCGCCAACCGGGCGGCACAGCCGCCCGGTTGGCGCGGACGATGAGTTCGCGCGATGGGGAGGGGGAATAACAAAAACGCACTGCGCGTATGCGCAGAGCGTTTTCTCTTTTGTGGTGACAAACGCGGGAACGATCCCGAAAAATCAAGATATCCGACCAATTTTTGTGTATATAAGTAGATTTTCCACCATTTTTCTGCCAAGCGTCCGCGGTTCAGCGCAAGAAAAGTTTATAAATCCGCCCGCATCGAACCCCGTCATGTCGAAAATCGACCCACGGCGTTTTTTTGTGTGCTTAATACACATTATAGCAACGGCACTATTCGCAGAAATATGCACATTCAATAAATCTATTTTGAAAAAAGTACTTGACTATCTGTCAATCACGTGGTATAATTTAACTGGTAATAAACCGTGGAGGGAAGTGCCGCTGACAGTGCCATCACGCTTATATGTGAGGATATGCCTGATTCCGGCGTTAACCTTACCCGTGAGCGCCCGATTTTCGCGAATCAGATGCTCACAATCACTTTATTAACGAGGAAAAACAGATGAAAGCTCTCTTTATGACATCGGGAATAAAAAAGATCGATGAGGTCTACACCCGATCCACCCGCGAAAAGCTCGCGGAAAAACTCGATTTTCTCGAGCCGGTCACGTCGGCTGATCAGCTCGCCGCACGCCATGACCTCGCTGACGCTGAGATCATTTTCTCAACATGGGGCATGCTCCCGCTGACCGTCGAACAGATCTCGGCTTATCTCCCGAAGCTGAAAGCCGTCTTCTATGGCGCTGGCAGTGTGCAGTATTTCGCGCGCCCGTTCATCGAGTCGGGCATACAGGTTTTCAGCGCCTGGGCTGCCAACGCCGTTCCGGTCGCCGAGTACACGGTCGCGCAGATTATCCTTGCCAACAAGGGCTATTTCCAGCGCTTCCACCGTCTCCCCGGTGAGCCGTGGAACAACCGCTCCTTCGGCGGATACTACACCGGCAACTTTGGCAACAAGGTCGGTCTCATCGGCGTCGGTATGATCGGCAAACTCGTCGCCTCGATGCTCAAAGTCTACAACCTCGGGATTCTTGCCTTCGATCCTTTCCTTTCCGAAGAGAAAGCCGCTGAGCTCGGTGTCCGGAAGGTTTCGCTCGAGACTCTCTTCTCGGAGTGCACCGTGATCTCGAATCATCTCGCCAATAACCCGCAGACGGTCGGAATGCTGAACGGGAGACTCTTCAGTCTTATGAAGCCAAACGCGACTTTCATCAACACCGGACGCGGCGCGCAGGTCGTCGAGGATGATCTCATCGCGGCGCTCGAGGCTGAACCGGCGCGCGTGGCGCTGCTTGATGTCACGATGCCTGAGCCGCCCAAGCCCGACAGCAAATTCTACACGCTGCCGAACATCTTTCTCTCGCCCCACATCGCGGGTTCGCTCGGAGACGAGGTCGCGCGCATGGGTGATTACATGGCTGAGGAGTTCGACCGCTGGTCGGCTGGTGAGCCGACAAAGTGGGGCGTGACCCTTAAGATGCTCGAAACTATGGCGTGAGCCGCGGTCGGCGCGCATTGCGCGCCTCTCGGGGACTGCCGCCCCCGAACCCCTGCCCGGGCTCGCTGCCGATCGCCTCTCAGC
>CAKSOR010000247.1 GCA_934477985.1 uncultured Eubacteriales bacterium | reverse complement strand
CTCGGCGACGATGCGCACAAACGTCACCTTCTTCAACAAGAAGCTCTACGATCAGTACTACGACGAAAATATCTACGATGTCGTGAACGACGGAAAGTGGACGCTCGATAAGCTTAAAGCCATGACAAAGGACGTCTGTTCAGACACGAACGGCGACGGCAAAATGGACGCGACCGACTTCTACTCGCTCGGCTTCATGTCGGCGGCAACTCCGCTCGACGCGTTCGTCGCGGCGCTCGACCTGTCGATCACGACAAAGAACGCCGACGGAATCCCGGAGCTCTCGTTCTACTGCGAGCGCACGGTCAACGCGTTTGAAAAGCTCACCGACCTTGTGATGAACAACCCCGGCACTTACACGAATCCCCGCTCAGAAGCCGCCGGAGCTAACTCGGCGTTCAGACAGAAGTTCCTTGACGGCGGAATAATCTTCAATTTCACGAACATCCTTGAGACCGAATATCTCCGCGACATGAAGGACGGCTACGGAATCCTCCCGCTCCCGAAGCTCGACGAGACTCAGGCGGGCTATTACACGCTCCCGCACAACGCGTTCTCGATGATGGTCGTGCCGTCCGACTCGCAGAAGTTCGACGAAGCCTGCGCGGCTCTCGAAGCGCTCGCCGAGGAGTCCTACAGAAGCGTCACGCCGACCTACTACGAGGTCGCACTCGGAAAGAAATATTTCCACGACGATGAGTCGGCGCAGATGTTCGACCTGATAATGAAGGGCATCAAGCTGAATTTCGGCTCGGTCTACCAGACGACTCAGATCGGCACGATAGGCTGGCTGATACGCGACCTCTCGCAGGAGTTCAACTCGACCTACGCCGCGAACAAATCAAAATACGAGTCCGCGATGCAGAAGCTGCTCGACGGTCTCAAAGCGCTCAGTGAATAAGGAGTTTTACACATGTACATATCAATCTTTTCGGACGAATTTTTCGAGGACGTATACACCGCTCTCCCGAAGATCGCCGCGTGGGGCATGGAATACGTCGATTTCCGCGCGATGATCGGCGGAAAGCCGATAGAAAAGCTTTCGGTCGACGAGCTGAAAAAGCTCCGCGCGACGCTCGACTCGCTCGGACTGAAGACCGGAGTCATCCAGTCTTCGCTCTGCAAGGTTCACCTCCCCGACGAAGCGCGGCGCAGAGCCGAGGAGGTGAAGCTCGAGGGAATCATCCGCGCCTGCGACATTCTCGACACCCGGCTTGTACGGAGCTTCAACTACTGGCAGCATCCGCAGGACGACCCGCATTGCGGCGAGCTCGCGATGCGCCCCGACGCGCTTGCAGCGACGCTTGAGATGTACGAGCCGATTGCAAGACGCGCGAAGGAAGCCGGTCTGATTCTCGGCTTTGAGAACTGCGGTCAGACTCCCGACGAGGCGATAGCCTTCCTGAACGCGCTGAATATACCCGGATGGGGACTCGCGTGGGATGTATCGAACATGTTCGAGCTGCTCCCCGAGGCGAAGGGCGACTGCGTCGACTACTTCTGCAAGGCGCTGAAATACGCGAACATGATCCACGTAAAGGCGCGCGGAGTCTCAGCCGTGCCCGAGATAAGCGCGAAGAAAGTCCCGTGGGAGCGGGTTCTGGCAGGCGCTTTCGCGACCGGAAAGAACATGCCGGTTTCGATTGAGACGCATGTCGTGCCCGGCTGCGGACTGAACGGTGAGCAGGCTTCAAAGCGCTGCTATGATTACCTGAAAAAAGTATTTCCGTCAGCCGCCGCGCCGGATGTGCGAACCGCCGTGACTCCCGCGGCAAGCGGTTTTGTCAGACCCTACGCCGACAATCCGGTGCGCTTTGTCGTGGTCGGACTCGGAATGGGCAAGAACCGCTGCCGCCAGATTGTCGACACAAGCGGCTGTGAGCTTATCGGAGTCTGCGACATAAATGAGTCGAAGGCGAAGACGGTCGGAGAACAGTTCGGCGTCGACTGGAAGACAAATATAGAGGACTGGCTCACCGACCCGCGCGTCGAGGTCATGTACATAGTCACCCCGACCGGAACTCACTGCGAGCTCGCGAAAAAATGCCTTGAAGCCGGGAAAAACGTCCTTTTGACCAAGCCGATGGACGTCACATATCAGGCGTGCGACGAGGCTATAGAGCTCGCCGAAGAGAAAGGGCTGCTGCTCGGAGTCGACTTCGATCTGCATTTTCGCGGACCGCTCTCGGAGCTCCAGAACGCCGTGAAGGGCGGATTCTTCGGCAACATCCTCTCGGCTGACATCCTGCTAGACATAAAGCGCGACAAGGGTTACTTTGAGGAGAACGGCGGCTGGCGCGGCACATGGGCGCTCGACGGCGGCGGCGCGTTCTCAAATCAGGGAATCCACGAGATCGACCGGCTGCTGTCGGTGCTCGGAATGCCGTCCGAGGTCAGAGCGATAACCCGCCGGAGAGTGCACGATATCGAAGCCGAGGACATCGGCTGGTCGGAGTGGAAGTACCACGACGGCAAGGTCGCGCGGATATTCGTGACGACAGACCACCCGAAGCAGGTCTGGTACACGCGTCTCGAGATAATCGGCGACAAGGGCGCTTATCTGCTGACCGCCGGAGGACCTGAGGGTACGCACACCTGGTGGACGACCGGCGGAGAATGGACCGAGGAGCCGCCCTTCCCCTACACGCGCGAATGGGCTCAGGGCAGCGACAATTTCGCCTACGCGCTCCGCACCGGCGAGCCGCTTGTCTGCTCCGCGAAGGAGGGACGCGACGCGAGATACGTACTCGACAAGATGTACGAGAGCGCTAAGAACGGCGAGGGATTCGTGAAGCTATGACCGGAATGATAACCGAAATACAGCGTTTTTCACTGAATGACGGCGACGGAATCCGGACGACAGTCTTCTTCAAGGGCTGCAATCTGCGCTGCGCGTGGTGTCACAACCCCGAAACCTTCGACATAAATCCGACTCTGCTGCGCTATCCCGAAAAGTGTATCGGCTGCGGGCACTGCGACGACTGCCCGACCGGAGCAAGAACGATTTCCGGGCGCAAGGTGAGCGTTGAGGACATTATGCGCGAGGTCAGGCAGGACGCCGCTTACTACAAAAACTCGGACGGCGGCGTGACGCTCTCGGGCGGCGAGGTCATGTGTCAGGCTGAGTTCGCGCGTGAGGTCGCGCTCGCCTGCAAAGCCGAGGGAATCAGAGTCGGCGTCGAGACGAATCTCAGCCTTGACTGGGAGAAAATGTCAGAACTTATTGACCTCTGCGACCTTGTGATGTGCGACCTCAAAATCGCCGACTCCGAGCTCCACAAGCACTGGACAAAGGTCGGAAACGAAAAAATCCTTGAAAACTTCGGAAAGCTCGCGAAGAGCGGCAGGCGCTGGATTCTCCGCACTCCGCTGATCCCCGGCGCGACCGACTCGGACGAGAACATCGCTTCTATCGCGAAGACAGCCGCCGGACTGAAGCCGGATTCCTGGGAGCTGCTGAACTTCAATCCGCTCGGCGGCGCGAAATACAAAGCGCTCGGACTAAAAAACCGCTTCGAGGGCGCAAAGCCGCTCGGAAAGCCGCGTCTTGAGGAGCTGAAAACCATCGCCGAAGGATCGGGCAGAAAGGTCGTTATCGCTTGAGTAAAATTAAATTCATAAACCATTACCCCGCCGAACGGAATTTCAGCTATGACGAGCGGATAAAGCTGCTTCGCGGGCTCAAGGTTGAGCAGACCAGCGAAAAAGCCGCGCTCGGCGGCGCTGACGAGGACGATTACGGGCTGATTGTGCAGGATGAGTTTGATTTCAAGCTCGAACCGAATCACCCGAACGGCTCGATCTACGGCTATAAGGCATGGCGCGAAAACTACTGCCGCCTGCTCTCGGAGCATCCGCTCTATGTAAATCCGCTCGACGCGTTTGTCGGCAAGGGCTTTCTCTTCCTGGAGCGCCTTCGTCCGAAGCAGTTCAAGTGGAATCCCGACTATCCCTATGACGAGCTGAAGGTCATTTTCGAGCGCTACGGCATCATCCCGGGCGTCGACAACTGCCACCACTTCACGCCGGATCTCGCGATAGGTCTCGAGCTCGGCTGGGGCGGGATACTTGACAAGCTGAAAACAAACCGCGAAAAACTCGATGAGACTCACCGCGAATTCTTCGACAGCGAAATAATGGTCGTCGGGTCGATAATCGCCTTCTTAAACCGAATCTCGGACGAGCTCGAAGCGCTGTCAAAGCTCGAGCGGAACAAGCAGCTCTCGGAAAACCTCGCCGAAATGGCGAAGGTCAACCGTTATGTCGCCGACAAGCCGCCGCGAAACTTCCGCGAAGCCGTGCAGTGGATGTGCTGGTTCAGCATGCTGTCGCGCACCTACAACCGCGGAAGCGCCGGCGGACAGCTGGATGAACTCCTGCGCCCCTACTACGAGCGCGGAATCGCCGACGGGACGCTTGACGACGAGTCGGTCGTCTTCATGCTCGCCTGCCTCTTCTTGCAGGACAGCCGCTATTTCCAGCTCGGCGGACCGGACGTGAACGGAAACGACCTCACGTCGCGCCTTTCCTACCTCTGCCTCGAAGCCGCCGAAAAGCTGAACCTCGCCTGCAATCTGACCGTGCGCGTGCATGAGAAGCTCGACCCGGTCTTCTTCAAGAAGTCGGTCGAATGCCTGTTCCGGACGCGGCAGGGCTTCCCGCGCTATTCGTCCGACACGGCGCTGACCGAGGGCTTCATGCGCTGCGGCTACCCGAAGGAGCTCGCAAGACAGCGCGTCGCGGCGGGCTGTCACTGGATGTGCATCCCCGGGCGCGAATACACGATGAACGACACGGTAAAGGTGAATTTAGCCAGGGTATTCGAAGTCGCGTGGAACGAGATGAA
>CAKSOR010000246.1 GCA_934477985.1 uncultured Eubacteriales bacterium | reverse complement strand
TTTACATTAGAATGCTTGACAAACACATATCTTTGTGATATGATTATAATATCAAGCAAGGAGGTAAAAATTGCTATGAAAGAAATAGTTTTAAGCAAGAAGCAGAACGGCATGGCGGTCATGCTTGTGACGATACTTGCGTACGTCGCCGCGATCGCGCTGCTCATTTTCGCGGGGATGAGCTATGAGGAGGATGGATTCAGCGTGCCCGGCGTCATTTTCATCGCCGTCGGCTGTGTCTGGATGATTGTCGGCTGGCTGCCCTTCCTCGGACTGAAGGTTATAAAGCCGCAGGAAGCACTTGTGCTGACGCTGTTCGGTCGCTACGTCGGAACGCTGAAGGAAGCTGGCTTCTACTATGTCAACCCCTTCTGCACGGCGGTGAATCCGGCGGCAAAGACCAGACTCAGTCAGAGCGGCGATGTCTCGGCTCACGGAACGAGTGTGATTAATCTCGGCGGAACTCAGGTGAACGCGAACGCCGAGCTCGTCGACAAGCGCATATCCTTAAAGATCATGACGCTCAACAACAACCGCCAGAAGATCAACGACTGCCTGGGAAACCCGATTGAGATCGGCATCGCGGTCATGTGGCGGGTCGTCGACACCGCTAAGGCAGTGTTCAACGTCGACAACTTCAAGGAATATCTGTCATTGCAGTGTGACTCGGCGCTCCGGAACATCGTTCGCATCTATCCGTACGACACCGCGCCGGACGTTGACACTACGGGAGACGGAGTCGCTGACGAGGGAAGCCTGCGCGGCTCAAGCGAGGTCGTCGCGGAGCGGATAAAGAAAGAGATTCAGGCGAAGGTCGCTGACGCCGGGCTTGAGATAGTTGACGCGCGGATCACGTATCTCGCCTACGCGCCGGAGATCGCGGCGGTGATGTTGCAGCGTCAGCAGGCGTCGGCGATAATCGACGCACGGAAGATGATAGTCGACGGAGCGGTCGGAATGGTTGAGATGGCGCTCGAGAGGCTTGATGAGAAGAACATGATCAATCTCGACGAGGAGAGGAAGGCGGCGATGGTCTCGAACCTGCTTGTTGTGCTCTGCGGAAATCACGACGCGCAGCCGATAGTCAACACCGGAAGCCTGTATTAATGCTATGGCGGAGAAGAAGCAGGTTCCGCTGCGGCTCTCGGAGAAGTTGTATGCCGAGATAGCGTCCTGGGCTGAGGATGATTTCCGCTCGGTGAACGGACAGATCGAGTATCTTCTGACAGAGTGCGTCAGACAGCGGAAAAAGAACGGGAAATATGTATCCGAGGAACTCGACAAGCCGCTTGATATCGAAATAGAATAAAACTGCCCCCGCGCGGATTATCCGCGCGGGGGCTCGCCGTGTTTTTACAAGCTGAATAAACCGGGCTTTTGCGCCGCGATGACTTGGATTTTATTTCACGAAGAGATTTACGGTGAATGAAGCGTCGTCCGCGGTGAACTCAATTACGTAAGTTCCGGTCTTAAGCGTGACAGTGTCGGCAGAAGCTGTAAGCGTAAGCCTGAAGCCGTTATCCTCGCTGTAGTTCGCTTTGAAGGCGGACGCGTCGACTTCGACAAGCTTGTCCTCCTCGACTCTGGAGAGCTTAACGAATTCAACCGAGCCGAGTCCGGACAATTTGTCCTTCGCCGTGATGGTAATGGTGTCGTTCGAATACTCAGCCTTGAATCCCGGATTGCCGAGAGAGATAACCGACTTCAGAACGCCGTTCGATACCGTGAGCTCGACGTTCTTCATGTAGAGATCCGAGAGCTTTACAATCTCGGTCGTGTTGTCCGACTTAAGAGCCGCGATTACGGTCGAGGAATCGACAGTGTAGGTCTCGCCGCCGATCGTTATCGTGGTTTTGGTGTATCCGGTCACGACTCCGCTTATCACGTCAGCCTCGTCAGCCGAGATAAGTCCGTCAACTCTCGTCAGATAGTTCTTGCCGACAGTCAGATCGCTCTCAAGCGACATCATGGTCTCAACCTTGCCGGTCGAAAAATCGAGCGCGGTGTAGAGAGTGTAAACCTTGCCGTCTATAAGCTCGCGTCCGGCGAGAGCCAGAACCTTGACGCTGTTTGCGGTCGAGGCGACGTTTCCGAGCGAGCCGTCAGAGATGTAGAGATAACGCAGAGTCTCGACCGAACCGACCTCGTTTGAGAAGACAGCCGTTACCGACGCGCCGTCGTTTATCTTTATCGAGGCGGTCGTTCTGCCGCTTATAACCTGATAGTTCGAGCCGTTCTTGACGACGATCATCGAATTCTTGTCGGTCACAAAGCTGATTGCCGACTCGTTCATTCCGGTTGAGGTCATCGCCGAAGCGTTTCCTGCCGAGATGGTGTAGTGCGAATTGCCGCGGATAACCGAGCTTGCGTCAGCCTTGTCGATGATGTACGCGATCTCGTCGTTCTGCTTGTTCGACTGAACGAACTCGCTGTTTCCGGAGTTGATAACGCCGCCCGAAACGGTAGCCGCGATGAGCGTGTAGTTGCCCGCGCCGTCGGTCGTGTAGCGATAGACCTTGCCGGTCTCGACGGTCTTGTTGGTGACGAAGATGTCCTGCTTGACGCCGTCGATGTTAGCCTCGATGACATAGCCGAACTTGCCGTTCACAAACACAGCCGTTGTGCCGCTCTCAGCGACGAGGTACTTCGAGGGCGAGTAGATGGTGTCGGAAGCCGAATCAACCGCGATGACCGCGTTGTTGTAGACGACGACTCTGACTTTGCCGCCGACGGTCAGCTGCGAGCGGATGTCGGACGCGCTTACGCCGAGCTTGTCGTTTCCGAGATCATACTTCACGCCGCCGATCGTCGCGGTGGTCGTGGTGAGTCTTGTGACAGTGCCGACCTCGCTTACCGGGAGGATTGCCGCGATGTCGAGAGTCTTGTTCGCTTCATTATAGTACCAGAGTACGTAGTCGCCGTCCGAGAGCTTTTCGGGCGAATTCACGGTTATGTCGGTGAGCTTCCTGTTGCCGGCGAGGTTGACCTTGCCGCCGTTCAGCTTGTACTGACCGAAGCCGTAGGACTTGATGATCAGGCGGTCAGCCGTCTCGCTGTCCTTGTCGTCGAATATGAGCTTCGCGTCGAACGCGCCGGTCAGAGCCGCGAGATCAGCGTTCGTCTTTATCTGGCTGAGCACGCCGTCGTTGTCATACGCGTAGACTAAGAGCTCGTTCGCGTTGGTCGCGAGCTTGTCCGAGAGCTTCTCGACGACCTGATACTTCACGCCGCCGATTTCGATGTAGGTGTTGTCCTTGCCCGCGGTGATCTTGTCGGGGCTGACGATCTTGCCGAGCTCGGTCGAGCCGAGAACGGTCACCAGCTTTGCCTTATCGTCGTTCTTGTATACGAGGCGGATGTTCTTGCCGAGGTTCTCGTTCGCCGTGCCGTCGAGTCCGAGCTCCGGGAACTTCACGGTCATGAAGCCCTTCTCGTTCTTTACGGTGACATAGCCGGTCTTTGTGACTGTCTCAGCGCCGGGGAGCGCGAAGTCATTCGTCGCGACTATGACGCTCTCGTCGATCTCATAGCCGAACACGCGCTCGATAATCGTGGTCTTCTCGTAGAAGGTCATGCCGTTCGAAGCGGTGCGCGGGATCATGTAATCAGCGGTCAGCGCGTTGTAGAGCAGCGCCGCGACCTCGGCACGGGTGAGCTCCTTGGTATAGCGGAGATCCTCGAGACCGTCGTCGAGTCCGAGCTTGACAGCCGCGTCGATGTAGGTCCACGGATAGCCCGAGTTCATCTGTAAAGAGCTGTGACCGAGCGCGCGGACGAGCATCGTCATAGCGTCCTGGAGGGTGATTCCGGCAGTCGGCTCAAAGGTGACGTCGCTTGTGCCGAGAATGTAGCCCGAGGCGTTTGCCCAGGAGATCGCGCCGCTGTAGGTGTCGTCATAGAGGTCGGTGAAGGGGCTGGTATTGAGCGTTCCGGCGCTGTCCTTTCCGATCATCAGGCGGAAGAGAAGGAGAGCCATCTGCTCGCGGGTTACAGGAGCGTCGGGAGAGAACTCCTTGTCGCTCGTGCCCTTGACGACTCCGATGTCGGAGAGGATACCGATCTGCTCCGAGAAGGGAGCGTCGTTCTTTACGTCGTCATAGGACTTTGCCCAGAGTCCGGAGGACATCATGCCTGCTACTATAAGGCAGGTCAGCGATCCGGACATGAATCTTTTGAAATTTGACATATGCAAAAATTCCTTTCGTGTTTTTTCTTCACGGTGGGGAGGGTGTCCTGCCCGCCGTGTGACAATATTCTAACACGTCCAGGCGAAAAAATCAAGAGGAATACGTCATATGTCATGAAAACGTTAGCACCGTACACGAATAATTAATGCAAAATGCACAATATGGGATTTCTGTAAAAATATTCCGCTGAAATTTCCAATTTATGTATTGAATGGAGCATATTCCGGAAAAATAACACATTGTTCTTTTTTTCGGAAAAACCCTTGCAATTTGCCCGGTAATGTGATATAATCATTACGATAATTTTTTATACTGAGAGGTATGATTATGTTAAACGCAGCAATGCTCAGCAAATGGCACGTACACGCGGCGGGCTACGCAAAGGAACTCCAGAAATCCGGAAAGGTCGCGATAAAGGCGGTCTGGGACGACGACATCGAGCGCGGCTCGGCGTGGGCAAAGGAGCTCGGCGCAGATTTCGAGCCGGATCTCAACAAGCTCCTCGCGCGCGGGGACATCGAGGCGGTCTTCTGCGACGCCCCGACGACAAGACACAAGGAGATCATCATCGCAGCCGCGAAGGCTGGCAAGCATATCTTCACCGAGAAGGCGCTCTGTCCGACCGTCGCCGACTGCCTCGAGGTCAAGAAAGCCGTCGAGGAAGCCGGAGTCATC
>CAKSOR010000245.1 GCA_934477985.1 uncultured Eubacteriales bacterium | reverse complement strand
ATACTCGACCGACGGATTCCTTTCGACCGCGGTTCTGCTGAACGAACCGGAGCACAGATGGGGAGCGAACGGCGGGAACATTGTTATCCAGCATGATATATACAATCAGGGCGCTCTCATCGAGGCGGCTGTCAGCCATTACATCGCCACAAGGACGACAACGCTTCTTGACTGCGCTGTCCGCGCGGCAAATCTGATCTGCCATGACATCGGTTATCCGCAGAAGCTCAACATTGTCCCGGGTCATTCGCTGCCCGAGGAGGCGTTCGTTAAGCTGTACCATCTTTTCAAGGATAACCGCGAGCTCGACGATTACGCGGAAAGGATGGAGGTCACGCCGGACGCATATCTTGAAATGGCTGACTTCTGGTACAAGGCGCGCGGAAATTACGAGGGACGCCCCGGCAATCCGAAATTCTCGCACGAGTACAATCAGGACAATATCACCTTTGAGGACGCCCGCGAGGCGGTCGGACATTCGGTCAGGGCATCGCTCTGCTATACCGGCGCGGTCGATGTCTCGCTCGCCTATGGTGATAACCGCTACACAAAGGCTCTCGACTCAATCTGGAGGAACATCGTGTACCGGAAAATGCACATAAGCGGAGGAATCGGCACGCGGCACGACATTGAGGGCTTTGACACCGATTACAACCTGCCGAACAACGCGTATCTCGAAACCTGCGCCGCGATCGGACTCGCCTTTTTCGCGGGAGAGATGAATCTTCTCGGCGCGAGGAGCGAGTATTTCGACGTCTTCGAGCACGCTCTCTACAACAACATAATCGACGGCGTCGGCGATGACTTCAGGCACTTCTTCTATCAGAATCCGCTGGTGAGCGAGGGCGGAATATCTCGCTGGGAGTGGCATGGCTGTCCCTGCTGTCCTCCGATGCTTCTCAAGATCTTCTCGTCGCTCGGAATGTACATTTACTCGTATTCAGACGACGCGCTCTGCGTCAATATGTACATCGGAAGCTCGCTCAGACTCGATGGAATCCGCGCAGCTCTTGAAGACAAGACCCTGACCATGAAGTCGGCAAAACCGATTTCGGTAAAGCTGCGGATTCCGGAGTACGCGGAGAATTTCAGCGTGTCCGCTGACGGAAAGCCAATCGGATTCAGAGTCGAAAACGGCTACGCGGTTATCGACGGTATACGCGATTCGGTGATAGCGGTTTCGTTTGACGAAAAGCTCCGACGTGTCTTCGCGAATCCGAAGGTAAAGGACGATCTCGGAAAGATCGCTGTCATGAACGGAAAATATCTGATGTGCGCCGAGGGAATCGACAATTCAGGCGACACCGATTTCGTCGTCGCCGAAGCTCCGGAACTCACGCGCGACGGCGAAAACGTCGTCGGAAAGCGCGCCGACGGCGGTGAATTCAGACTGATCCCCTACTACAAATGGTGCCGCCGTGTAACCGGACGCCCTGAGGACGATCGGATGGCGGTCTGGTTCAGGCAGGAAAACATGAAAGACGCCGGTGAACTCGGCGAAATGATCGGAGAGAAGCTCTATGACGACTATGAATAAAAGACGGCTCATGTGCCTGTTTCTCGCGCTTATGACTTTAGCGTCGGTTTCCTGCGGAGAGGGTTCGGATTCTCCCGATGTGACGACTTCATCTGACTCCGCGGGTAATATGACCGAGGTCGAGACTGCCGACACGCGATTCATTCCAGACGTTGAGACAAGGAATTTCGGTGGAAAAGAACTCCGAATCTATTCATTCGACTGCGCGAACATACACTTCACGGTTGTTCCGGAGAGCGAAACCGGAGACACGATAAATGACGCGCTCTATAAGCGCAACTCCGTGATTCAGGACAAATACGGCGTTGAACTCTCCGAATCCTTCTACAGCTGGGGCGGAATTTCAAACGCTCGTTCAGTACTTGTCGCGGGTGATGACAGCTACGATCTTGTCTCAATAAACTGCCCGAACGCGCTCGTCTGGTATCGTGAGGGACTTGTGATCCCATACGACGAGCTTCCGAATGTAAATTTCGAAAAGGGATATTGGGACAGCCCGATAAACGATTCGCTCTCGCTTGATGGCGTGAATTACATCGCCGAGGGCGCGTACAATCTCGATATATACGACCTGACCTTCTGCCTTCTCGTGAACAAGCCGATCTGCGAGCAGTTCGGAATCAAGGATATATATTCGGACGTCAGCGGCAGGAAATGGACCTTTGACCTGATGAAGGAATATATGACGCTTGTGACCGCCGACATCAACGGAGACACGAAGATGGATATGAACGACCGCTACGGCTACACAGCGCATCCGAAGATGGTCGCGCCCGGCTTCTGGATCGGCGCGGATGAGCTTTCGATCACAAAGGACGAAAAAGATCATCCCGAAATCAACCTTACAAGCAATCGTTTTGTTGAGGTTTTCGATAAAATCTTCAATGTGGTCCATGACAGCGGCGCGTCGTATCTTACGGATGGCGACAATCTCGACATTCCGACCGAGTGCCGGAAGATGTTTGCCGAGAACCGGAGTCTGTTTGTCGATATGTCATTCTTCTACATCGAGGTTATGCGGAGCGTCGACACTGAATTCGGAATAATTCCGTATCCGAAGTTCGACGAGGATCAGGGGGAATATCATTCCAGAGTCTGCTACTATTTCCCTACGATAGTTCCGATCACCTGCAAGGACACTGATTTCGTCGGATATATGCTTGAGATAATGAACTATGAGTCGTATAAAACGGTTATTCCGTCATACTACGACGTCGCGCTGAAGACAAAGGGCACGCGCGACGAGGAATCCGCCGATATGCTCGACCTGATTTTCGCGTCAAGACGGATAGATATTGGAGACTCGACGCTGTGTGACGTGATCCGCGATAAATTTATCTACGAGATGATGAAGGATGACAGCCGGGATCTTATCTCTACCGTAGAGCGGAACAGGGCAAGGATTGAGGAGCGTCTTGAGCAGTAAATTATATGGTTATGCCCATAGAGCGCGGCAACAGATAAGCCCCGCGTGAACCTTATGGTTCACGCGGGGCTTGATGTTTATGTTACGTATGTAGCTGATGAGACCGGAATTCAGTTCGACTGCGCGGTACTCCTCCCGATCGTTGGCAGGAATGCCGAGCATTGCGGTAGCCTGATCGAAAGTAAGCGACGCGTTTTTCATGAGGTTAAGAATTGAATTGAGAACTCCGCGCTTTTCGCCACTCTCAATTCCTCTGCGCCACGTTTTTTCGACCACGCCTTCGCTTATATTGCACATTTTCGCTACCTCCCCTTCAAACTTTTCCGACATTTCTATGTCGAATTCTTCTGTGAGAATCTTCTTTTTCTCCGAAGCCTTCGCGTCGTTCGACAGCAGGACTTCGAGAAGCTTCAGAATGTTATTGTCCTGATTTTCAGGAGCGTCCCCGAGACAGATCATCACGGCGTTCATGAGATCGTAATGACTCGGGTCTTCCTTTACATCACCGATCAGCGGATATTCATGAATCTTGTATCCCGTGATCGTGTTCATCCGTTCCTTCGGAGGGTTCATGCAGACCCAGATGGAATAGACCTTCTTTATGTTTTCGTAGTGCGCGTGATCGAATTCGACCCCGTACTGAGACGAGATCATACGGCTCATATAGTATATGCTTCGGGTGATGAGCGGGTACGTCTGGTGGTATCTGTTCTGTGCCTCAACGTTTATGATGAGCTTTATAAGTCCGCCGTCTTTGGGCGCGAGCGCGTAGAATCTGATGTCGTATCGGATGTTGTTCTCATTCACCGACGCGTCGTCGTTTGATAATCCGTTTATCTGACGGTTCGTCTGATCGCGATCGACTCCGGTACTTCCGATCTCCGGCGTGCCTTCGATGTACTTTTCGGCGATCTCGTTGACGTCGACATCCTTGTATTCCTCAAGGCAGGATTTCATTATCCACGCGAGGATTATCTTTTCGGACAAGAGACGTTTGCATGAGTTATCAAGCTCAGCGCAGAGCTCAGCCGCGCCGATCTCGGCGGCGAGTGAGTTTTCCATCGGGTCACCAGCTTTCTGAGAGGATATTTCCCCTCACTTTTATTATAGCATATCTTTGTGAATAATGCAAGAGGGTTGAGCGTTTTTTCGGAAATTTCGGGACTGCCTGAAGCAGACGCGCGTATAATCTCGGCTATCAAAAACCGATAAACATTCCGCTTCAGCAACAGAACAGAAAATCGTCAAGCTCGATCAGTGCTTCCCTGAGTTTCGGATCCTTCTCCCTTCTGATAGCTCCCTCAAGATATATGGAATCTGCGTCAGTGCCTGCCGCGGAAATGTCATAGGACATTAGAACCAGTTTGCACAGTCTCGCACTTTTTTTCGTGTTATGTGTATAGCAGTATTCTTCAATAATCATTCTTGCGTGCTCGAGCAACATTTTTTCTCCTCCAATGCGATTTCAGCTGATAACAGTATAACACATTTTTCCGGAAAAGTCAATATTGCTCCTACACATTTCGCGGCGACAAGACTTTCAGCATGAAACACACTCTGTGCTTCCACACACTTTTTATATGTGTCAAGAAAAGCACCTACGAACAGGTGCTTTCTTATGATTCACACTTCCCTTTTCTGAATCAGTTTTTCAGACAACCTACAGGAATAACGCAAACACCGTCCTGACGGCGATAAGCGTAATCGCCGATTCCGGTCAGGACCATAAGGAATGATGGAGCGTTCATCTTATCGGTATCAATTTTTGCCGCCATTGATTTCAGGCTTTTCGCGCCCTCCTCAATGAGTTTGTCGCCGCCGAGCTTGATTTCGATGAGACCATATTTACCGTTTCTCAAATGAATAACGGCGTCGCATTCCTGCCCATATTTGTCTCTGTAATGG
>CAKSOR010000244.1 GCA_934477985.1 uncultured Eubacteriales bacterium | reverse complement strand
GCGAGCCGAGATTGAACCTGCCCGCGAGATATTTCGTCAGGCTGACCATCATTTCCTTCGTCCCCGCGACCGCCTCGCGGCAGAGACGATAGCGCTCGGACAGCGTAGGCAGCGTTTCCGCGCATGACGCCAGCAGAACGAGCTCGTCGCCGCCGACCTCAACGCCGGTCAGCAGCCGCAGGCTCAGCGGGTCGACGAAATCATACGTCGGAAGCCCCTTTGACGCGCGCCATTTGTCTAGCGCCGAAAAGAATTCCGTGTCCGCGATGTCGCTCACGGGCAGTGAATAGCCGAGTTTTTCAAGTTCTGCTGACGCCGCGCGGATGAGCTCCGATCGCTCGCCCGCGAAAAATATGCCGGTTCCGATTGTTGCTCTCTGTATATTCTGCGCTATCATCGACTCACCTCGCTTTGTATATTAGTATGTTCCAACGAAAAATCCCGAACCGTGACAAAATTTTCACGGGGCGGGAATTTGTTTACAATTTGCGCTTGAATAAATCAGAGGAAAATGGTATAATTTATTCGAAATTACATTTGGAGTGATCCTATGAAGTCTATAACCAAAAAAGCTATGATACACCTGACCTCGACCCACTCTGGGATGGCTGCCGAAGCCGGAGAGAACGGCACAATCGAGGTCATGGTTGACGAAAACGGTCTGCCTGAGACCGAGTCCGAGACAATCGAGATGGACACCGAGGGCGTTCTGCGGCTCTCTGACGAGCGCGTCGAGATCGAATACTTCGAGACCGAGCTGACCGGAATGGCTGGCGCTTGCACGTCGATCTGCTTTGACCGCGCTGACCCGGGGCTGATTTCAATGCTCCGCACCGGATGCGTCGAGACCGTGCTCGTCTTCGAGGCGGGACAGCGCAACGCCTGCACCTACAACACCGACGCGATGGCGTTCGAGATCACCGTCCGCACGTGGGACGTCCGCAACGACATGACCGACGACGGCGGCGAGATCGAGCTGGACTATTCGCTCGAGTTCCGCGGCGCTTCGACCGAGCACACGCGGATAAAGATCGGCGTGACGGTCACTGAGTGACATGGAAAAGCCGATAAACTGCGCGCAGTTCCGCGCTGAGATGAAGCGTCCGAAGCCGGGCGCGTACCTCTTCTGGGGCGACGAGGGCTTCCTGAAGCGCCGCGAACTCGAGTCGCTGCGCGAAAAGCTCTGCGCCGACGAATCGCTTGCCGCGTTCAACCATTTTGTTTTTACCGCGGAGAATTATTCGCCCGAGGCGCTGAGCGCCGCGGTTGGCGCGCCCGCGATGATGACCGATCTTAAACTTGTGGAGCTCTACTGCCTGCCGTTCACCGAAATGCGCAAGAAAGAGGACACCGAGGCGATTGAGTCGGCGCTGAAGACCGCGTCGGCGAGCAGCGACACGCTGCTGATCGTCTACACGACGCCTGAGAATTTCGATCCGGGCGAAGGCAAGGCGCAGAGCGCGTGGATGAAACTTTTTTCGAAATCCGCCGTGCCGGTTGAGTTCGCGCACGAGCCGACTCAGCGGCTGGTCTCGTGGGTACAGAAGCATTTTACAGGCGACAAGCTGATCGCCGAACCCGATGAGTGCGTCTACCTTATCGACACGGTCGGGCACGACATGACCACGCTTGTCGGGGAAATCGAAAAGCTCCGATGCTACCTGCATTCCAAGGAGCGTGACAAGCTACAGAAGGCTGACATCGACTTGATTTGCCCACACAACAAGGAGATCGGAACGTTTGAGTTCGCCGACGCTATCCTCGATTCGAACAACGACAAAGCGTTCTATATTCTGGCGGATATGCACAAGAAAAACGAACCGGCGCAGATAGTTCTCGGTGGCATCACCAAAATTTATCTCGATCTGCTGTCACTCAAAATCTACGCCGAAGCTGGTATCACGCCCGACGACGCGGCGAAGCGGATGGGCATTCACCCGTTCGTCGCGAAGCTGCGGATGAACAAGGCGCGTTCGTGCGACCGCCGCGCGCTTGAAGGCGTCATCGACCTCTGCGCGGCGACCGATTCGGCGATGAAATCAAACGCGACCGACGAATACGTGCTGCTCGAGCGGCTGATCGCGCAGGCGTCGCAGCTCCGGAAAAGGCGGGTATTCTGATGGAAAAGCTGAAAATATCCATCCCGATCGCTGTCGAGGGAAAGTACGACAAAATTAAATTGTCGTCGATAATCGACGGTCAGATCATCACGACCGACGGCTTTGGCGTTTTCGCCTCGGACGAGAAAAAAATGCTGATAAGACGGCTCGCCGAGCCGCGCGGCATCATCGTCCTGACCGACAGCGACGGCGCAGGACTGGTCATCCGGAACTATTTCCGCTCGATTCTGCCGAAGGACAAGCTGATCAATCTCTACACGCCGCAGGTAGAGGGCAAGGAAAAGCGCAAGAAAGCGCCGTCGAAAGCCGGTTTCTTAGGCGTTGAGGGCATTGAAGCCGAGGTTCTGCGCAAGCTGTTCGAGCCCTACGCGGGTGATCTGACCGAGCGACGCGCGGGTGAAGAGGTGACAAAAGCCGACTTCTACACCGACAATCTCTCGGGCGGGGAGGGGAGCGCGGAGCGCCGGAAGCGTCTTTGCAGGCTGCTCGACCTGCCGGACAACATGTCTGCGAACGCGCTGCTGGCGGCTGTGAACCTGCTCTGCGGTGTCGAAAAGTACAAGGAGCTCCTGAAAAATGTTTGAAAAAATCAAGTCACTATTTCAAAAATACCGCGAGCTGATAAGCTATGTTTTCTTCGGCGGACTGACGACCGTCGTGAGCTTCGGAAGCTATTTTATCCTCAATCTGCTGAATTGCCACTATCTTGTCTCGCAGGTTGTCTCCTGGATACTCGCGGTGGCGTTTGCCTATGTGACGAATAAAAAGTACGTTTTTGAGGATAAAAACAGCTCAAAACAGGGGCTGATCGTGCAAATATTGATGTTTTACGCGTCAAGGCTATTCTCGTTCGGCGTCGAGACTCTGCTGCTGACAGGCATGGTCTCGGGGCTGAAGCAGAACGAAAACCTATCAAAAGTGATAGTTTCGGTCATCACGGTCGTGCTCAATTATTTCACATCAAAACTTGTCGTTTTCAGAAAAAAGAAAGCGGATAAAAAATTTTCCGCCGGGGAAAAATAAGTGAAAAGTACAAAATAAAAAGTAAAGGTGGTTTTAATGAAACTGAAGTTCAACGTTGAGGGAATGAGCTGCGCGGCTTGCTCGGCGTCCGTCGAGAAGGTAAGCGGCAGGGTCGAGGGCGTTAAAAAGGCCGAGGTCAATCTCCTGGCAAAGACGCTTATTGTGGAGTGCGACGCGGACACACCGGAACTTCGCGAAAAGATCTGCGCGGCGGTTGCCAAGGCGGGCTTCTCAGCGACCCCAGCGGATGAAACTAATTCCAACGAGTCCGAGAAAGCGCGTGAAAAGGTGTCCAGGGAGCGCGAAAATAACGAGGCGGCGGCGATGAAGCATCGCCTGATCGCGTCGGTCGCGTTGCTGGCTGTGCTGATGTACCTCACGATGGGGCACATGATCGGGCTTCCGACGCCGCATATTTTCCACGGAACGGAAAATCTGGTAGTTTTTGCCTTCACACAGTTGCTTCTGACTCTGCCTGTCGTCTATCTGAACCGGAAATTCTACATCGTTGGCTTCAAGGCGCTCTGGAATCGCTCGCCGAACATGGATTCGCTCGTCGCGGTCGGTTCGTCGGCAGCGTTGATATATGGACTTTTCGCTATTTATATGATCGGCTACGGGCTCGGTCACGGCGATCTCGAGATGGCGAAAACCTACGGCTCGAACCTCTATTTTGAGTCGGCGTCGATGATTTTAACGCTCGTTTCGGTCGGAAAATTTCTCGAGGAGCGCTCGAAAAACAAGACCGGAGCGGCGGTTGAGCGGCTGATGAAGCTCGCGCCTGACACCGCTGAGGTTGAGAGAAATGGACAAATCGTTACAGTCAAAACCTCGGAACTGCGTGTCGGCGACATCGTGATTGTCCGCCCGGGACAGTCGCTTCCGGCTGACGGAGAGATAATCGATGGCGGCTCGTCTATCGACGAATCGGCTTTGACCGGAGAATCAATGCCGGTCGAGAAGAATGTTGGCGACCGTGTTATGACTGCGTCGATCAACAAAAACGGCAGCTTCAGGTTCCGCGCGGACAAGGTCGGAAACGAGACCGCGCTCGCGAAGATCATAGAAATGGTGCGTGACGCCGGAGCGACAAAAGCTCCTATCGCCAAGCTTGCTGACAAAGTGAGCGGAGTATTCGTGCCGATTGTCATGAGTCTGGCGCTGCTCGCGTTCATCTTCTGGCTCATCATGGGACGGAGCTTCGACTTCGCGCTGTCGATCGGAATATCGGTGCTGGTCATCTCCTGCCCCTGCGCGCTAGGACTGGCAACGCCGGTCGCGATAACCGTCTCAGTCGGAAGACTCGCTGAGCGCGGGATTCTGGTCAAATCGGCAGAGGCGCTTGAGGTCCTGCATGAGACAAAAGTTGTGGTTCTCGACAAGACCGGAACAATCACCGAGGGGCATCCTTCGGTCACCGATATAATTGCTGACGACGAAAATAAAACGATGAAGATCGCCGCGTCGCTCGAGGCGGGAAGCGAGCATCCACTCGCTGAGGCGATTCGGGGCAAAGCGGAAAGTATGGACATTCGTCCAGAATCGGTCGCAAATTTCAAAGCCGTTCCTGGTCGTGGAATTGAAGGCGACATCGGCGGAAAGCATTGCATCGGCGGAAATCTGCGTTTCATGGAAGAGCAGGGAATCAAGCTTCCTGAGCTCGGAAAGACGTTCGATGACCTCGCGAAAGCTGGCAAAACGCCTATGATATTCGCCGAAAGCGGTGAATATTCAGGCATAATTGCCG
>CAKSOR010000243.1 GCA_934477985.1 uncultured Eubacteriales bacterium | reverse complement strand
CGGTCAGTTCGTGTATCCGCATGCCTTGCATGTGCATACGTCTGTCTCAGCGTCCCATTCGCAATCTGATGCCCCGCACTTCGGGCAGTGCCCCCACGCGCCTCGCGCTCCTTTGGGGTCTGGCCCCGGCCCATTCAGCTTTGCATACCACAGATCCCCCTTCTGGCCCGGGTCTTCCCAATGTGCGGTGTGCTCACAATTATCCCCGCGTTCCTCTCTTGCCTTCTCGATCCTCATTTCCAGACTAGCAAGCTTTTGCCTTCTGGCTATCTGCACTTCCACCGGAACGCCGAACAGCAGCATCATTTCTTCCAGCGCGATCTGGACGTCCGCAATCTCCTCGGCGATCTCGTCGTGGTTGTCGATCAGCCCATCCCCGAGGCCGCCACGAGCGGCAAATGTCACCCGCTGCGCCTTACACAGTTCCTTCGTCAGCTCCGCCATCTCTTCGATGGCGACCGCGATCTGCAGATCCTCGCCGAACGTCTCGATCGCAGACCAATAGAGTTTCCCCGTGTCAGTCATTCTGCGCCGCCTCCATTTCCTTGCGCTCCTGCATGAAGCCGTGCAGGTAGAGCTGCAGGAGCTTCTGGGCGGTGTTGATGTACTTGTTGAGATCCTTTTTTCCGATCTGCAGTTTGCCTGTGGTTACGACGCGCAGATCTGGCGTGCCGATGACCTGGATGCAGGCGGGCTCGTGTCTCTGCGGGCCATCTTCCGTTATCTCAAACAGCGGCGGTGTCTGCTGGTCCATGACGATCCGCGGCGGGTATGTTTCGTCCCGGAACTCGACGGACCACTTATCGTCGATCATGGACGATTCGAATGATCCGAGCTCGCCATAAAACAGCTCCATGATTTTTCCCATTGTGATTCTCCCTTCAAAGTGTAATGACCTCCCGCCGCGACTGGCGGGTGAATTTGCGTTCCGGGCAGAAGCGGCACTCGGTGCAGCTCCAGGCGCCGCGGTAGTTGTTGCGCGTCGGGCAGAGTGGGTTGTAGCAGATCCCGGAGCCTGCCCGCTGCGGGCCGCGGCCGAATTTTTTCTTCTTCGGTTCGGCTTTTGGCTTTTTGGCTGGATCCTTCTTGGTGACGAGCGTGGCCGCGCGTTCTTTCCGGAAGCAGCCGCAGCTTTTTGCATGCCCGTTCCGGAGGTATCTGCCGTCCTTGCTGCAGATGGTCCCGCATTTACACCGGCAGATCCAGTGAGCCGTGTCTCCTTTTTTGCTGGTGTCCCGCCCGACGACATGCAAATATCCAAAATCCATTCCTGTCAGATCGACTACGTGCGACATTTCCATTCTCCTTTCGTCAGGGGCCGGTTTCCCGGCCCCTTTGCAGGGCGGACTTCCACCGCCTGCGCCTGCGCGTCCCCCTGTCGCCGCAGGCGAGCCGCCCTTGTCTGCTCAGGCAGCTTTATGAAGGAGGTAACACGATGCCGCCGGGCGATCCCGACACCCGGCGTGGGGTAACGTTGACGGTCCCTTCCGCGCGCACGTTCCACACGCGCTTTTTATCCCCGGCCCGCGGGCTTGAGGTTTCGCGGGCCGGGTGCAAAGCCGGAGTGATCCTCCCGCAGCCGTCTCATGGCGGAGCGGCCGCGGCATAAGTCCGAAAAAAATATGGTTCCCCGGCTGATTGCTGGTCTTAGTCCTCGGGCTGGCTGATGTCCTTGTGCCGCAGCCCGTCGGCGTTCTCGGTCAGCGGCAGCGCCTGCCGCCGCGCGTGCTCATCCGGGTTCCAGCCGCACCGCGCGCAAAGATCCGGCGCGAGCTTTGCATACGGACAGGCATTGCCCTGCTTCGGCAGCCCGCATGCCTCGCGCGGGCTGCTCTCGTTTTTTCTGGCATGTTAGACCTCCTGGATCTCGATCCCGAATTTGGACCGCATGAATTTGCGGTTGCGCAGATATTCCTTGGTCCGCGTGGCGGTCGACTTCACGTCCTCGACGACCAGCTTGCCGCCGAAGCGGTACGAGAAGTCCGCCGTGTACCGGATCGCGCGGATGCGCTCGCCGGTCTCGGTGACGTAGCTCTCCTGCAGTGTGAACTGCGGTTGCAGGCGCAGATCGGAGATAATGCCAGCCCGCAGCATCACCATCAGCTCGTCATACCGCCGCGCCTCCTTCTGGCTGTCAAAGCGCAGCTCGCCGCGTTCGGCGGGCGTGCTGTGATACTTCGAGGCCTTCTTCGGCCCCGCAGCAGCCCCCGGCATCTGCTGCCGTGCATAAAGCTCCCGCATCCTCGGCGGCATGTCCGCCATGCTCTCAAACCGCAGTCCGCTCATTTGTGTACTCCGCGGTGGCAAAAGCCGTCCGGTACCGTTGCGCTCAGCCCGATCCAGTGCCCCTCAGATCCTTGTGCATTTCTCGCGCACATATCGCGGCCAAGTACGATATAATGCTTTGCACAGTCCTTGCACCGCACCACCTCCGCAACGTCGGCGGCGGGCAGTTTCCTGATTTCTGCAAACGCCGCAGCGTAATCCCCGCACGTCCGCGTCGTGATTTCCAGCGCCTCCGCGCGGCTGATGTATTCGTCAGGCATTTCCCATACACTCCTTTACAATTCTGTCCTTCATCTCCGGCGGCAGCGCTTCAAGTATTGGAATCCGTGATAGAATCTCAAGCTTCAAAAGCCTCTCAGCCTGCCGCTTGGTCAGCCGCCGCTCTCGCTTCTTCGGCGGCAGCTCGCCTTTTGCCGCTGCAATGGCGACCGGGTTGTGTTTATGTTGGCCCATCGTCCCGCACCTCCACATATGCCTTTTCCAGCAGCTCGTCAACGTCCGTCTCGTCGCTGCAGGCCAGGAAATCCCCGTTCTCATCAAAATACAGATATGCGGTATAAGGCCGTGCCTCGATCCCTGCATACTTTTTGAGCAGATCGTGCGCCTCTTCCACTCCGAAAGCGCTGGCGTCTTCAAGCTCCTCCCTCTGGGCTTTTGTGATGTATTTAGTCATCTTTCCTGCCCTCCATCGCCCACTCGGCTTCCTCGCGGGTAAAAAATACGTTTTTGCCGATCCTCTCCGTCTCCAGATCGCAGTGATAGGCCCTGTTGGTCTCCGGGTTGTAGGTCTCCCCGATAAATAGCCACGCGCCGGTCTCGTCGACCTTGTATCCCACCACTTCGACTTCGATGATGTACTTCCCATTGAGGTAGTATATCTTTTCCCCCACCCTGCACGGCAGCACAACGCACCGCCCGTCCTTGTCGGCCTCGGAAAGCTCGCGGAGGCGGTCAGCCTCCACGCTGATCCACTGCGGCACCTTCTCCCGCAGCGCCGCATTCTCGGCTGTCAGGCGCTCGATGGCTTCAGCGGCTTTGTCCAATAAATTCTCTTGGCAGCGCTGCTTATCCTCATGCATGGCGCAGTCTTTGCACTCTCCCTCTGCGCAGCACCGCAGCGCCTGCACGATCTCTTGATCCGTCATAACGTATCCTCCTCCATTTCATCAAAAATTGTCTCTCTCAGTGCCCGAAATATCGGGTATGCCTGCTGCGGCACTACGGCGTTTCCGAGGCATTTAAGTCTGTCCACCCTGGCGGGAATCCCATGAGCCACTCTACCCACGTCGGGTTCAGCTGCCCAGCAACGTCCGTCCGCAAGCTCCAGTGATTGTTCCCGCCGTGCGAGCCCTGCGCATCCGCCGCGCATGGCGTCGTAAACAGCTTTACTGCATTTGCCAGCTGGCACACGTGGTGACTGTTCCCCGGCATCTTCGGTTGTGTCAGGTGCTCCATGCTGTTCGCGCCCTTGCAGTCCCTTGCCGTCGGCGTTGGCCACATTTGCGAGGCCGACGAAGAAGACCCTCGATCTTCTGTGCCACGCTCCGACAGCCGCAGCCTCAAAATTAAACACGACGACGTGATAGCCAGCACACTCCAAACCCTTGACCACCTGCCCGGCGGCAATCTTGATGATTCCAGGTACGTTCTCACCGACAACGCAGCGCGGGCGCAGCTCGGTGATAACCCGGAGCATTTCCGGCCAGAGGTAGCGATCATCCCCCTTTCCCTTTTGCTTTCCAGCCACGGAGAAGGGCTGGCAAGGGAATCCCCCAGAGAGAACGTCAACTGTTCGCAGGCCTGTCCGCTCATAAAAACTCTCCTTTGTCAGCGTCCGGACGTCACGCCAGCGCGGCACGTCCGGCCAGTGCTTTTCCAGCACCTTCGTCTGGTAGTCGGCAAACTCGCACTGCCCGACGGTCGTAAATCCCGCCCACTCGGCAGCCAGATCCAGCCCGCCGATCCCGGAAAACAGACTCAAGTGCGTCAGCATTTCGCATTACTCCAATACTCGTTAAATTTCTTTCCGGTTATAATCGGCCTGCACCATTCCCTTTGGAACCGCCGCCATTCCGGATCGTACTTGCCGTCCTCGCCGCGAAACAGCATGGCATACGGCACGAAACCCGCCTGCATGGTCTGGGTCAGACGCTTTTCTGCGTCCGCAAAACTGTCGCCGTCGTAGCCGCACAGCACATAACAGCACATGGCATGCCGTGCCGGGCGGAATCCTGCCGCCCGCAGCTTCCTGCCCATTTCGATGAGCGGTTCCAGATCGTCCTTTGTATCGTAGGCTGTATAAAGCCGCGCCGGGTTTACCTCATGCAGGAGATCCGCCTGCCACTGTTGGAGCAGTGCCGGTTCCAGTCCGCCCGAGAATACCGCCGGGTGCTTCTGCCGTTTGAGCATGGCGCAGACAGCTCGAAAATGCTGCCCTGACGTGGCGAGGATGTTGTCGTCGAGGATATTCCAGCCGTCCACGATCGGCAGCTCTTTGATTTCCCCGTGCGCGCAGCGCGGCACGGAGCAGAACCAACAATCCTTTGTGCAACCGCGCGAGGTGAAGATCATTCCGTCCCGCAGATACAGCCCGGGCGTAAAGTCTCCCATGCG
>CAKSOR010000242.1 GCA_934477985.1 uncultured Eubacteriales bacterium | reverse complement strand
TTTCGGTGAAATACGGATCGTTGGCGTTGTCGTGCCTCAGCTTCCCACCGACCGTGAGATAATTCTCAGCTCACTGCGACTCGATATGAATCAAAGCCCATTGTCTGCGGCCGAACGAGAAATGCTGCAAACCCGAAATGAGAAGATCACTGTCAGAAACACTTTGTCCGGAATAATTTTTGTTATCGCTCATAATCTCCGCCACATTTGTTATCACTTATCACAATTTAATTATAACATATCAGATGTGGTTATGTTAATAGTTGACAGGCATTTTATTTGTTTTTTCGATAATATGTCCTGAAAAATACGGCTTCGCTCATTTTTTACGGGAGCAAAGCCGTTTGTTACGGTTTTGCCAGCGCCAGTTGACCAAACTGATTCTTTACTTTTTATATGTGAACCAAATCCGCCTGTTCAGCGCCCGGTTTCTACTTTATATGCCGTCACGCCGTCGCCTCTGCCGACTACTTTCCCATCGAACGCGAATCTGTCGGGTATCTCAACAATATACTCGTCAGACTCGCCGCTCACCTCGAGCTTCTTCACAACTCCGCCGACCATCTCGAGCCCGATCGTGACTCCTCCGTGCGCGCTCAGTCTGAATCTCACATCCCTTATCTTCTCCGGAACGCAGGACAGCAAACATATCACTCCGTCTCTATCCTGCAACAGCATCTCGTCTACCGCCGTCACGACATACGCCGACGCCGTCGAGAACCACGGCTTTATCGAGACGTCCTCCTCATTGATCTCAAACATCTCGAAGAACGCGCCGCTCTCACTTATCGACTGTAAGACCGAATCGTAAGCCTCGTCCGCTTTTCTCTGACGGATGAAGTAGATCGCCTTCCAGAGCGAGTACCACGAGCAGATCCGCTTTCCGGTCGCGTACATGTTGCCGTATGTCAGCTCGCGCTCGATGTAGTCTATGACCGCTTTGTGTTCCTTTTCGTTATAGCCGCCGTGCACACGGTATGGGTACGTTCCGGTCATAACCGCGACGCTCGCGCCGGTGTAGCCCGGGTACGCGATGTACTTCTCGCCGTCGTTCGGAAGTCCCTCGTACAATTCCTCGGCTTCCTTCGCGCACTCTCCGGCAAGCTCCCTGTCGAGCCCGACCAGCTCTGAGGCTTCCTTGAATATCCTGAAGAGCTTTATCGCCGAACAGGTCGTCATGTAGGCGTTCATTATCGACGGACCGAGTCTCTCAAGGTCGGTGCAGTGCCCGATGACTGTTTTGCACTGACCGTTGTCATTCAGTCTGTAGACCATATTGAAATGGTAATATCCGGCGCAGGCTCTGATCACAGGATAGAGCTTCCCGCGCAGATAATCAAGGTCGCCGCTGTGCAGATAGTATTCCCACGCTCCGATCGCGATATTTGCCATATGGAATATGTGGTCATTGTAATAACCCGGCGAGCTGATCTCGCGCCCGTCCTCGTCTGAATGCCATGGGTATCTCGCCTGCGGCTTTTCGGGAAAGCGCTCCATGTATGCCGCGCGGCGGAGTCCGACACCGAGTCCGTTCGCTCTGAAATCGACCGAGCGCTTCGCCCTCTCAAGGTGATTCGACGAGAGCAGAGCGTCGAGCATATAGAACTCGTCGAACGCGAAATAGACGCTGTTCCAGTGAGTTCTGAAGACTCCGGTCGGAATTCCCCAGGGCGTCGCGACGCATCTCAGATGATATGCCGCCGTCCGGTAGGCGTTGTCGATAAGCTCGTCGCCGATCTCGGCGAAGCCCTCGTAATCATACTCTTTAACCGCCTTCAGATGCTCGGCACAGAGCGCGTCCCAAGTCACCGCCACGGTGTCGTTTTCTCTGACGTTGTCGCTGAAGATCAGGAAAAAGTCGATCGGCTCGCCCTTTTTCGCAAGTCCCGTGAACGAGAACTTATTTCCGTCGATGATCGGCTTCATCCCGTCGGAACAGACAAATCGCGTCCTGCCCCTGAAGTCGATACGACCTTCGACCGAATAGTCGACGACAATTTCGTCTTCCGCAAGCTTCGCGCTGAACTCATACGGCACTTCGCCGTCCTTTCTCGGGTCTGAGAGGTTATAGGTAAGCGTATAAAAGCGATCCTCCGAAAAGGTCTTGCGCAGAGCCAGGATGTTCGAGCCGAACGCGACGAAGGCTTCGGTCGTGATCGCAACGTCATCGAAGACCGTCTTCGTGATTATCGACGCCGTCTCGTGCGAGAGCGACTGCTCCCAGTCGAGTATTCCTCCGACACCGTCCTGCGACAGAAAGCCGTAGGTTATCAGTCCGCGCCCCCACTCGCTGCCGGCGTAGCGTCTTCCCGCCATAAGTATTTCGGGTATCGGATAGGTCACTTTGTCCGGAACATACGCCGGAACGCTCTCCTTTGTCTGCACACCCGAATAGTCGAGCGTGACGCTCAGCTCGCCGTTGCTGATAAGCGGCGGCGCGTAATCACGGCGATTATCGCTTTTTCTGCATGTTATCATTTTCTGCCTCCGTTACTTCGCGAATATGTCGTTTCCTTCCGCGGGATTCCAGTTATACTCTGTCTCGCAGCCGTTCAGAAGCCATCTTTCGGGACAGGTATTCTCCATCCAGTCGAGCGGTATCAGTGTGTCGCGCTGAACCGAGTTTACCTGATACGCGAGTCTGAGCTCATCTTTCGGGAGATTGATCTCCGGGTCGGGCGAGACGAACATCGGCGTGCCGCTGTGCGCGACCGCGTCGAGCCACCGGCGGTTCAGTTTCCAGTCGATAAGCCCCATTATTCCGATACAATCGGCGTCGCTCTCGTAGAAGCTGCCGTGATGGAGCTGTCTGAAAGCCAGTGTGTTTACGCCGTACTTTCTGACTCGTTCCCAGTCCTTTCCGCTTGTGTCGTCTCCGGTGCGGTTGAGGTGCACAAGCCCGGCGGCGAGATGCCCGATGACGTCGCAGCCGAGTATCAGCGCGCGCCCGGCTGACGCCCCGAGAATCGCTTTGTTGAGCCCTATGAATATCTCGGCGGTCGTCTTTGAGCGGTCATAGAAGCTCCAGCCGTCGGCGGCGAACTCGTTCTTCCGTTCAAAGCCCCAGAAACCGAGCGCGTCGAAGGTCGTGAAATCGTGCTTTATCAGCTCATACCCCTGCGAGCAGAGCAGGTCGACCGTCTCTTTGACGAACGCTGATGTCTCAGGATGCGACGGGTCGAGGAACTCGGGATCACGGCTTGATCTCGCAGCATATCCATCCGGAAAGACCGCGCGGACTTTGTCGCATAAGGGTCTTACCCAGATGCCCGGGCGTGCTCCGAGCTCACGCATCTCATCGGCGAGCGCCTTCATGTCGCTGAACCTGCCCTCTCGAAGCTCGCTCCATGGCGCTGTACTGCCATTCTTGTCCCAGCCCGCGTCAATGACCATGTACGGACGGTTCGCGTTTCCGGCGCAGAGCTCCGTCAGCAGCTTTGTGTCGTTTATGACCGATTCGTGGCTTATCCTGCCGTAGGCGTAGTACCAGTTGTTTGTTCCGTAGACTTTGTGATCGGGCAGCAGCGGGTGGTCGCAGAGCCGCGAATAATAGCTCTTCATCGCTGAAAACGCCGACATATCGCGGTATTCTCCGAAAACGACCTCACATACGTCGAGCGTTCTGCCGCCGAGTATCACTCCGGCTCCGCCGCACCTGACGTCGAGCCAGAGCGTCAGACCGCGCGTGTCATACTGCCAGAAGCACATCGCGCCCGGCTGAGTCTTCACGCCGAAGCACTCGGTAAAGCGCCCGGAAGTGTCGGGGTTCCGATCCGAGCCGTTCGAGACGGCGCAGACCCAGGGCATGCAGCGCTCCGGGACGATTCCGCGCCACTCGAGGTCGCCGTAGCTCCTCTCCCAGACGTCGCCGTAGACCTTAACGAGGTCGCGGCGCTTTTCATCCTCCGAAAAGTTCCATCTGAGTCTCAAATAGCTTACCGGGGTCTTTCCGGCGGTGAGCTTCACCTCGAGCGTTCCGCGGTCGGTCAGACTGACATCGGCACGGATGTCGGACGAGATCAGCGTCCCGCCCTGCGCGTCGAGTCTTCCGGAATTGTGTATCAATGTAATAAAATCTGGTGTTCTCAGTTTCATATTTCCTTTAATCCTCTACCGAGCTCAGAAGCTCTGTGAGCGAGTCGATTGACTTTTGCCAGCTGCCGGTCAGGGATGCCGAATAGGACTCGAAATTCGGGTTGTTTGCCCTGACAAGCGTGCTCGATGTACCGGCGATGCCGCCGATGTCGTTGCTCCAGACATACCAGAAGGGTATCGTTATCGTGCTCTTTATGAGGTCGAGCATCTCGTTTGAGTCCTCGTCGCGGGTATACTTGCCCTGGAGCGCGATGTCGTAATACGCCGGCACGACCGAGCGGTAGCCCTCCATCGCGAGCGCTTCCATCGCCGCGCCGAGCGCCTCCTCGTTGCGTACTCCCTTGGGCACGCAGAAGAGCGACATTCCGTTGTGGGTCATCGAGATGTAGTTCTCCTGCGCCTCGTCCCATTTGTAGTATGGGATGATTCCATAGTCGAAATCGACCTCGCGGAGCTCGTCGGCTCTGCCGATGTAGGAGCAGTAGAAGAGAGCGCGTCCGCTTCTGAAGACATTCATCGCGTTTTCGTATCCGCCGCTGAAGAGCTTCGCGCCCTTTGAGTCGTTCAGAAATCCGACCGTCCAGGCGATGACATCTGAGGTATGCTCGTTCGGAAGATCTATCGTCGGTCTGCCGTTCACGAGCTTTGTGAACTCGCCGCCGAGCGCGATAAAGGGCTCGAAAGCGCCGGTGCAGGCATAGCCCCAACGGTCGTTTTCATCATCCATAACCGTGTCGCCGTTGAGATCGTCCGCCGCGAGCTCGCTGTACTCATAAATCTTCTCGCGCGTCCACTTTCCGTCTCGCACCGTATCGTAGAGATCCTTTATACCGAG
>CAKSOR010000241.1 GCA_934477985.1 uncultured Eubacteriales bacterium | reverse complement strand
GCGGTTGCTGAAAGAAGCGGTTGTGCCGTTTGAGATGAATAGTTGATCACTGTTTCTTTATTTATCAGACAAAAGAGGACTGTCTATTGCAACAGTCCTCTTTGCGCGGAGTTAATTAATGTCTACTGAATAACTCCCGATTCAATCGCCGGTACTCCATACTGTAATGCTCCACGAAAATCAGATCAGTATATCAAAAATATTGATAAAAGAGATCCCTTGTGGCTTCAGATAAATCGCTTATTCGTCATTCGTAGAAATTCCGCGAGATGAACTCCTCCTGGAAGTCCCGCGAAAGCGACACGAACGGCGCGGAGAATCCGCATACGCGGACGATTATGTGTCCGTATTTCTCCGGGTGCTCCATTGCCGCCAGAAGCTCCTCCTTTTTGACGCAGTTAACCTGCATGATATGCGTTCCGGACATAGCGCACCCGCGGAAGAAGCCTTCGAGCAGCTGTTCGTTCATGCTTGCCGCCGGAAGTATCACGTTGATGACGCTTCCCGCCGAAAGCTCAGTCATGTCGGTGTATCTGAGTCCGGAGAAGACATCGGTCACCGACTTTATCCTGTGAAGTCTTGACGGAGTGAGTCCCTGCGAGATATAGTCGCCGGCGTGGCGTCCGTTCGGCGTCGCGCCGAGATTCTTTCCCCACCAGATTATCTCGGTGTACATGAAGCTCGAGAGCTCCCATCTTCCACCGTACGCCGTCGGGAAGTCCTTCGAGCCGGTATAAAGATCATGCAGAAGCCGCGCGGTGAGTCTTGCCGATTCCTCCGAACCGTCTCCGTAGCCGGGTGCTTTCATCGCCTCGCGGCGAAGCTCCTCGTTTTTCCAGTCGCCGCGGCATTCATCGGCGAGCTCAGCGAGCGTGCAGAGCTTTTCGTCAAAGCAGAGACGCTTCATCGAGAGAAGCGAGTCTATAGTGTCGGGGAGAACCGCGAGGTACATGACCTCCCAGTTATAGCGTCCTCCGCCCTCTGAGAAGTCCTTCCGCTTTTTAAGGCTGTCGAGCAGGAGTGCCGAGTACGCCGGAACCGGGATATAGTCGCTCCAGTGCCTGACTCCGTTCGTCTCAAGCACCGCTTTGCGGCGCATTATGAGCAGGATGTTGTCGAGCACGCCCTTGTAAAGCTCCTCGAAGTCCTTCGCTTTTCTGAGGTCGGTGAAGTCGGAGATCTTCTGGTTTCTGAGCTTTTCAAGCGGCGGATTCAGTCCACACTCGACGGCTTTCAGCGTATTGATGTATCCGCAGGCGTTCTTGTAAACGTCGTCGATCGAGAGTCCCCAGCAGCCGCTTATCGTGTAGTCGCGGGCGTCGGAAAGCGATATTCCGCGCTTCAGCAGCCCCGGAATGTAGGTGTCGTCATTGACATAGAGCATGATGCTCTTCTCGCGGAGTATAGGCGAGCCGATGAGCCTCAGGTATTCTTCCGACGACTTCGCGCTAAAGCGGCAGGCGATCTTCGGGAACATACTGTCAAGCTCGGTATGTGCCTCGATGAACATTCTTGTGATCTCGTTGAAGAGCTCGTTTCCGTCGTCATCGCAGCCGCCGATTGTCAGGGAGTTTTCGTATTCGTAGTCGGCGTAGCCCTCCATCTTCCTGCGGCGGTCGACGTGTGAATCCCAGATCAGTATAAAGCGGCAGATGAGGTCGTAAATCTCCTCGCGTTTCACTCCGCGGGCGATGTCGGCTTCATAGAGCGGCGCCAGAAGCTTGTCTGTCCGCCCGAAGGAGTTGAACCCGACGCCTTCGATTGAGCCTACCGCCTTTCGCATGAAAGCCAGCGTGCAAAGCCCCTCATAGACGCTCTCCGGACGCTCCCACGGAACTCTGGAGGCGGTTTTTGCGATGAGACTGAGATTCTTCCGCTTTTCCGGGTCGGACTCGGAATCCAGCTTTTTTTCGGCGAGCGCGGCGAATTTGTCGAGCATTGTCTTTTCGGCTTCAAGACTTGCGAGCGCGGCGTTTACAAAATCACGCTCACGGTCGGATTCACATTCCTTCAGAGCCTCCTTTGCCTCCTCCATGACGCCGCGGAGACCATTCCGGAAGATTTTCTTCATCGGGATCTTATAGTGTTCGTCGTCAAAATAGTTCCAGTGCCCGAAATAGATTTTTTCGGCTTTGTCAGCCTCGTACAGCCGGGTGTTTTCGGGGTCAACGTTTCTCAGCGCGCGCGAGTTATGTTCGGTAACCCAGCCGTTCGCGTGAGCCATTCCGCGGCACGAGTCGCCGTCGCAGTAGGGGTCGAGCGCGCCGGTCTCGTAGTAGAACGGTATGCCGTCAAAAAGCACGGGCTCGACCATAGACGCGATGGTGCGGTATTGTTCCGCCTTGAACTGAAATCCCGTTGAATCCGGGTGCTTTGCGGCAAATTCGTCCATTGCGGCGTAAACCCTGATTTTCAGCTTTTCCGCGCTTTTTCTGGCGTCGCCGTTTATAACATAATAATCATAGAGCAGCTTTCGCTCTTTTGTGTAATCCATTCTGATCCTCCCGTACACAGACATAAGGTTTTGCGAAGACTTGCCGACAGCGGGGTTCTTATACGGCGAAACCCGCGTTTGCTCTGCCGGACAATTCTATTATACTCACGGACACACGGAATGTAAATACATCCGCTGTGTTTTTTATAATCTGTGATACTGTTATTTCCCGCGAAAGCTTGACTTCGGAACGCTTTTCTGATATAATAAAACCGGAAAGCGAGGGGACGATATGCTCTTCAAAGAACAGAACATAAACATTATCTCGGTATCTCAGATATTCTACGCGGTGGGCGGCAAGACCGGCGAGTACATAAAGTATACCACTCCGCTTTATTTCAACGAGCTTATCTATCGTCTTGACGGCGAGAATTACACATATTTCAACGGTCAGAAGTTCCATATCTGCGGCGGCACCGCGTATTTTCTGCCGCGCGGCAGGTACAGTCAGTATGATGTCGATATTATTGAGCACGGCGACTCAATCGACATCTGGTTCGAATGCGACAGACTCATCTCAGAGCAGGTGATTGCGTGCGATATGTCGTCAAACCGCAGGGTCGGCGAGCTGTTCATAAAGCTCGAGCGTCTGTGGAGGTCCAAGCAGGACGGCTATTACTACAAGTGTATGAGCGAGCTTTACAGCCTGATGCGCGAGCTTTCGCGTCCCGAACGCTATCTTGAGAGCTCAAAGCTCGGGGCTATAGACGGCGCGGTAAGGTATATTGACGAGAATTTCACGAGCCGTGAGTTCTCATATGTCAAGCTACCGGAAATCTCCGGGCTGAGCTATTCGTATTTCAAGAAGCTGTTCATCACGCGCTTCGGAGTTCCGCCGCGGGAGTATGTTATCGGCAAGAGGATTGACTACGCGCGCGACCTGCTTTCGACCGGGCTAATGAGCATCTCGGCTGTCGCTGAACTCGCCGGATTTGAGAACGTGTACTATTTTTCGACAGTCTTCAAGAAGCGAGTCGGCACTCCGCCGGGTCAGTTCATGAATTTCGCGGGAAAACGAGAAACATAATTTATAAAAAAGTCAAAGGTTACATTTACTTGACCGCTTTTATGTGGTATGATTTATACATATTACACATGAAGGATGGACATGAAAATGAAAAAACTCAGAACAGCGTCATTTCTGCTGGCTCTTCTGATGTCTGCTTCGGCATGCTCCTGCGGCGGAACGGTCAATGTTGATCCGAAGGTCACAGAAGAGGAGACTCAGAATGAGGAAACGACCGCCGATGTTCTTTCGGACGGGCTCGACGGACTGAATTTTGACGGAAAGCAGATAAATATTTTCTGCACGAACTACATCGACAGTGAAGGATTTCAGTACTTCTACGCCGAAGAGGAGACGGGGGATATCGTCATCGACTCGGTTTACAGGCGCAACCGTACGGTAGAGGAGCGGCTCGGCGTCACGCTTGATTATACCGAGTTCGCGTTCAGTTGGGCTGAAATGAATCAGATGTACAACGCCGTCAGAAGCGGAATAATGGCTGACGACAAGGGCTTTGACATAATCTGTATGCCCACGTTCTTTGTCTCCACAATGATAGTCGAGGGGCTTTTTGGCGACCTGTCCTCACTGCCGCACGTCGATTTCTCTAAGCCCTGGTGGTCGGAGGATTTCATTGAGACCGCGACTATCTCGGGCAAGACCTATCTTGCCGCCGGCGACGGAACTCTTCCGTTCCTGACCGGAATCAACTGTATTGCTTTCAATAAGAAACTCGCGACGGATTTCTCGGTTCCGGATATCTACGACACAGTCTTTGACGGCAAATGGACGTTTGACTGCCTCAACAGCACGATAAAGGGAGTTTACAGCGATCTCAACGGCAACTCGACCGCGGTGAAGGACAAGGAAGACCGCTGGGGACTGGAGATTTTTGGCGGAAACAATATCTCCTGCTTTGAGACCTCCTGCGAAGCGCCCTGCATTGTCAATAAGAATGGCAAATATGAGTTTGTCTACGATGGCGAGCGGAATGTCGAGGTCTTTGACATGCTGGTAGAGCTTGTCCACCATAACGAGGATGTCGTGTTTTACGGGCAGGACAGAATGCAGGTGCCGGAATCCGCGTTCGGAAACGGAAATTCGCTCTTTGCCACGATCTCGTTCGCGAAGACCTCGACAATGCGCGACCTGAAGTTCGACTGGGGTGTGATACCGTATCCGAAATATGACGAGTCGCAGGATAAATACCATTCCCGCGCGTCGTCCGGCATGGAGGTGTTCCAGATTCCGGTGACGAGCAGCGGACGCGAGGACGTCGGCGCGGTGCTCGAAGCGCTGAGTTCGGAGGGGTACAGGTCGCTGACTCCCGCGTACTACGAGACCGCGCTCAAGGTAAAGTACACAAACGGAGATAAAACATCCGAAATGCTCGATCTCATCAAGGACAGCGCGTCCATAGAGTTCGCGCTGGTCTTCGCGAGCGCTA
>CAKSOR010000240.1 GCA_934477985.1 uncultured Eubacteriales bacterium | reverse complement strand
GATGACGACCTCAAGCTCAGCAAAGTTATCCTCAAGCGTCAGAAAAGCCATCTGCGCGCCGTTCTTTGTCGTCTTGGTCTGGCATTTCGCCGCCGTGCCGCAGACAGTCAAAGTCTGACGGTCGGTGAATTTCCCGGAATTCTCGCCGTCCTCGGAGAAGGCGATCAGAATTTCGCTTATCGGCGTCGGCTTGATCTTCGCGATATGCTTTGAGAAATCGTCAAGAAGATGACCCGAGAAGCAGATTCCCGAACATTCCTTTTCGAGTCTCAGCTTTTCGCGGAAGGAGAGCTCGGGAATATCGGGATAGGTGAAGGTGTCCGGCCGCTCGTCGCCGAGCTGCGAGAAGAGATCGAGCTGTCCCGCGATATTCGTCCGGTTCTTGTCCTGATAATGGTCGATGATCTTCTCATACACCGCGAGAAGCTGACTGCGGTAGATCCCGAGGCTGTCAAACGCCCCGGCCTTTATGAGAGCCTCAACCTGACGCTTGTTCATCTCCTTCGAGTACATCCGCTCGATGAAATCCTCAAACGAACGGAATTTCTCGGACTTGCGCTCCTCGATTATCCTGTAGGCAAAGCCCTCTCCGAGGTTTTTAAGCGCGAGCAGTCCGAACCTGATATAGCGGTCGTTTCCGCTGCGGTAGGCGTGAAAGTAGGGCGCGGACTCGTTGATGTCGGGCGGCAGAATGCGTATCCGGCATCTCGCGCACTCCGAGACATATTCGGCGGTCTTCGAGGCGTTGCCCATGACCGAGGTCATCAGCGCCGCTAAATACTCGCAGGGGTAGTGGCTCTTCAGATAAGCCGTCCGGTAAGCGAGTATCGCGTAGGCAGCGGCGTGGCTCTTGTTGAACGCGTAGCTCGCGAATCCCGACATCTCGTCGAACAGCCGGTTCGCGGCGTCGGCTGAAACGCCGTTCTTCCCCGCGCCCTCGACGAAGACGACGCGCTCCTTCTCCATCTCGGAGGTTTTCTTCTTCGCCATCATGCGGCGGACAAGGTCAGCGCGTCCGAGTGAGTAGCCCGCGACCGTCCGGCAGACCTGCATGACCTGCTCCTGATAGACCATACAGCCGTAGGTAACGTCGAGTATCGGCGCGATAAGCGGCGTCTCATAGACTATCTTCGAGGGGTCGCGGCGGTTCTCGATGAATTTCGGTATCGAGTCCATCGGTCCGGGGCGGTAGAGTGAGATCGCGGCGATTACGTCCTCGATCGAGTCGGGCTTCAGGTTCATCAGCATCTGCCGCATTCCGCCCGACTCGAGCTGGAAGATTCCGTCGGTGTTCCCGGCGGAGATTATCTCGTATGCCTTTTTGTCGTCAAGCGGAAGCGAATCGACCGAGAAATCCGGCTCGCTCTCGCGTATCTGCCGCTCGGTGTCCGAGATTATCGTGAGATAGCGGAGCGCTAAGAAGTCGAATTTCAAAAGTCCGAGCTTTGCGACCGTGTCCATGTCGAACTGAGTGACCGGCATGTCGCCGTTGACCGCGAGCGGAACATAATCGCTGACCGGGCGGTCGGTTATGACGACTCCGGCGGCGTGAGTCGAGGCGTGACGAGGCATTCCCTCGAGCGCCATCGAGGTGTCTATAAGCTTCTTTATATTCTCGTCCGAGTCGTACATCTCACGCAGGTCCTTTGAGGTCTCAAGCGCCGATTTGAGTGTGATGTCAAGCTCGCGCGGGATCAGCTTCGCGACTATGTCAACCTCGCTGTAGGACATTCCGAGGACTCGTCCGACGTCGCGTATCGCCGCCCGCGCCGCCATCGTTCCGAAGGTGATTATCTGAGAGACGTGATCCTCACCGTAGCGCCGCCTGACGTAGCCGATGACCTCGTCGCGGCGGTCGTAGCAGAAGTCAATGTCGAAGTCGGGCATGCTGACGCGCTCGGGATTGAGAAAGCGCTCGAACAGCAGCTCGAATTTCAGCGGGTCGAGGTCGGTTATTCCGATGAGAAAGGCGACAAGGCTTCCCGCGCCCGAGCCGCGTCCCGGTCCGACCGGGATTCCCTGATTCTTAGCCCAGCCGACAAAATCCTGCACAATCAGGAAGTACTCGGCGTAGCCCATCTTTATTATGACCGAGAGCTCGTAATCTATCCGCTCGCGGTATTCGGACTCGGGGTGCTTTGAGAAGTCGATTCTGCCGGTGTCGACGCGCTTTCTGAAGCCCGCCTCGGTCAGCGCGCGGAGGTAGTCGGTCGGGTCTGAGCCGTCGTCCGGCTTGAAGGCGGGAAGGTAGAGCTTCGAGAAATCGAAGTCGAAATTGCACTTTTCGGCGACCTTCGCGGTGTTCCCGATCGGACTGCCGAGCTCCTCGTTGTCGAGGTAGCCGAAGAGTCTGTGCATCTCGTCGGTCGTCTTGTAGTAAAACTCGTCGGTCTCAAAACCGATCGGGCGACCGTCGGCTATGACGTTTCCGGTCTGGATGCAGAGGAGAACCGCCTGATTGTCGGCGTCGCGGCGGGTCAGGTAATGCGCGTCATTCGTCGCGACAAGCGGGATTTTCAGCTCGCGCGAGAGTCTCACGACTCCGGCGTTGACGCGCTTCTGCTCCTCAAGCCCGTGATCCTGAAGCTCGAGGTAGTAGTTTTCGCCGAAAAGCTCCTTCATCCGGAGCGCGTGTTCTTTAGCGCGGTCGTAGTCGCCCGCCTGTATCGCGCGCGGGATATATCCGGCAAGGCAGGCTGAGAGCGCGATAAGCCCCTCGGAGTGCTCAGCGAGTAGCTCCATGTCGATACGCGGCTTCGAGTAAAAGCCTTCCGTGAAGGACTTCGTGACCATGTAGATGAGGTTGCGGTAGCCGGTATCGTTCATGCAGAGGAGGATCAAATGGTAGCTCTGGATGTCCTCGTCGTGGTTGCGGTCAAAGCGAGTGCGCCTTGCGAGATAGACTTCGCAGCCGATTATCGGCTTTATACCCTCTTTTTTACATGCCTCATAGAACTGCACCGCGCCGTACATCACTCCGTGGTCTGTTATGGCGCAGGCGGTGTGCCCGCACTCCTTCGCTCGCTTCGGAATGTCCGAAACCCGGCAGGCGCCGTCGAGGAGACTGTATTCACTGTGTAAATGAAGGTGTACGAAGTCCATAAGATTCCTTTCTGACTGAGGTCAGCCCTCCGCGTCTTTGGCGAACTGCATGATCTTCTTGAGTCTGTGATTGACGCCGGATTTAGTTATCGGCGGGTCGTGGAGCGCGGCAAGCTCTGAGAGTGTCGCGTCGAAATGCTCGAGCCGCAGAAGCGCGGTCGTCCGGAGCTCGTCCGGCATTTTGCCGAGCTCGCCCGAGGCTTTCAGGGAGTTTATCGCGGCGATCTGGTCTCCGGCGGCGGCGACTGTCTTGCCGAGATTCGCGAGCTCGCCGTTCGCGAGCCGGTTCGCGCCGCTCCTGAGTTCGCGTTCGATCTTTTTGTTCATTATAGTGAACGCGGCGGTGTTCGCGCCTATGTAGGCGAGAAAATTCTCGATATTCTCGCTGTCCTTGTAGTAGAGGACGTTTTCGTTCTTGCGCGTCATGGATTTCGGCTCGAGGTCAAGCTCGGCGAGCATTGAAGCGAGGTTCGCGGCGAGTTCGGGAGACTGTAAGCTGAGCTCGAGGTGATAGCTCTTGTCGGGATTGGTCACCGTCCCTGCCGAGAGGAAGACTCCGCGCACAAAGGCTGGCTGGCAGTTCGGGCACCTGAACATCGACTCGTTTATGTCGGAGAGCGGTTGGTCAGGTGAATACCTGAAGCCCGCGAAGAGGCGTTCGAGCTCCTTTTTCTGCGGGATAGTGATCTTGGAGACTCTGCGCTCGTCCTCCTCGCCGCTCTTGCGGTCGGTGAGGTAGAGGTTTCCTGTGACCTGGCAGAAGGAGCGCAGCCATTTTACGGTCAGCTCGGCAAGCTCGGGAGTCGTTGTGACGAGCTTGCATTTTGTACGTGTGAAGACGCCCGCCGAGATCATGATCCCGTAGAGCGCCGCGCGCTTGCAGCAGTCGTGCTTTGATGAGTCGGTCAGAGCGGCGAGCGCGAGTTTGGTTTCGTGAGAGAATGACATTTTATTTGGTTATGTCGCGGTGGATCGTCACGGTTCGGTAGCCGCCCTCGCGTATATGCGCCGCGAGCGCCTCGGTTATCGCGACCGAGCGGTGTTTTCCGCCGGTGCAGCCGATCGCGATGATGAGCTGCGCCTTGCCTTCCTTTCCGTATAGTGGGAGAAGAAAATCTATCATGTCGTAGAGCTTATCGCAGAAGGTCAGCGTCTCCTCATGCGAGAAGACGAAGTCGCGCACCGGCGCTTCGAGTCCGGTATGCTCCTTCAGTTCGTCGTAGTAATAGGGGTTCGGGAAGCAGCGGACGTCGAAGACAAGGTCAGCCTCGGAAGCCGCGCCGTGCTTGAATCCGAACGACATGCAGGTGACGAACATCTCGTGCAGCGCGCCGGTCTGGACAATTCCGGCGATCTTTTCCTTGAGCTGAGCGGTCGAGAGCTTTGTCGTGTCGATGATGTAGTCGGCTCTGAGCCTTGCGTAGGAGAGCATCTCCCTCTCGCGCTTCAGCGCTTCGGTCATCGAGATTCCCTCGGCGGCGACCAGCGGATGCGTTCTCCGCGTAAACTTGTACCGGCTGATTATCACCTCGTCGGCACATTCCATGAATATCGTCCGACAGTTGAAATTCTGTAATTTAAGCTCGTCAAGCCGCGCGAAAAGCGTCTCAAACTCCACCTCTCCGCGTATGTCCACGACAAACGCCACTTTCCCCTGTCGCGCCGGAGTCGCTGAGTATATCTCCGCGAATTTCGGTATTAAAAGCGCCGGCATGTTGTCAATGCAGTACCACCCGAGATCCTCAAGCGTGTTAGCCGCCTGCGACTTCCCCGCGCCCGACATGCCCGTAATAATCAAAAACTCCATTTAGTCTCCTTATTTTGTCGGGGGCGGGGAACCCCGTTTGAGGAAAGGGGTT
>CAKSOR010000239.1 GCA_934477985.1 uncultured Eubacteriales bacterium | reverse complement strand
TTAGGGATAAGCTGAATAATTGGAGTTTTCACGCGAAAAAGGCTTGGATTTATGGGCTTTTTCGCGTGAAAACAACCATAACTCAGCGTTTCCTTAGAAAGCTGAGTTATGTTTGCCATCTCGTTTAATATGTACTCCTGTATGCGATATACACAGCACATTTTTAATTGCGCGTTTTCCTGTTTTAACCGCGTTATCCTCACTCACATATCGCAAGAAGCTCGTCAATCGTCGACTCGGCGAGGCACTCGACCGTGTCGGCGGCGCCGTAGTAGATCTTCACACTGCCGTCCGGCTCGGCAATCATTCCGCCCGGGAAGATAACGTTCTGTCTGAATCCCTCGTCAGCCTCGTAAGCCGTTTCGGGTGCGATGAGCGGGGACTTTGAGATTCCGATGACCTTTGACGGATTTTCGAGGTCTAAGAGCATAACCCCGGCGCAGTAGCGTTTTTTCCACGCGGATTCCCAGCCGTTTTTGCCGCGCGATTCGTCGCGATCGACCGAGTGGAAGAGAGTCAGCCAGCCCTTTGCTGTCTTTATCGGCGGCGCGGCAGGACCGATCTTATCGTTCGCGAATGGGACGTTCTCAACGCCGAGCAGAAGCTCGCTTTCGCCCCAGTAAATGAGGTCGGGGGAGCGCGAGATCCAGATGTCGAAGCGGTCGCGTCCGCGGCTGTAGACCGGGAAGGGACGCTCGAGGCGGACGTACATTCCGCCGATCTTTTCGGGGAAAAGCACCATGTTGCGGTTATCCGGGACGCTTAACGAGATGAACTCAATCGACTCGAAATCGCCCTTCACCCGACCGATTCCGCCGCGGATTCCGTGCTTTGTGTCGACGGCGAAGCAGATGAAAAGCTCGTCGCCGATCATTGTGAGTCTCGGGTCGTAGATCCGGCTGATCTCGCCGTCGCGGACATCCTCGGCGCGGACCATCGGCTCTTTTCTTGCGATCCAGTGGATTCCGTCGTCACTGTCGGCGACGCCGAGGTTTGTTCCGGCGAAGCGACCGTTTTCGTAGCCATAGTCGTTGCGGAAGACCATGTGGTATTTTCCGCCGAGCTTTACGACTCCGGCGTTGAAGATGAGATTCGCGGAGTAGGGAATGTCCTTTGCCGAGAGAACCGGGTTTTCCGGATGACGTCTGACGCATTCCGCGCTCTTCAGTTCGGGGGTGAGTTTTGCCATATCTGATACCTGCCTTTTCGATTTATTGTTTAGATTATACCATACCGCGCGGGATTTGTAAATACACGGAAAGGACGAAAACTCTGAAAATATGTCCTTATTTATGAGATTTTCTCTTGACAGGCGTCCCGGAACGTGATATAATTTCTCTTGGAGGCGAGAAATATGATTTACAGACCTGACATGCGGTATACGATCGACTTTTCGGATGTGAGCGTCAGAGCCGGAGGATACCTTGTGATCCTCAACAATGCGAGCCACGAGCCGCCGCGGCATCCGTGGAATATCGGTCAGCACAGCCACAACAGCTATGAAATACACTTCATCGTGGCGGGAAGGGGAGTTTTCACTGTCGGCGGGGCGGGGTATGAGGTCAACGGCGGCGACGTCGTTGTGACCGGACCCGACATTCTTCATGCTCAGACCTCGGGCAGCGACGACCCGATGGAGGAATTCTGCCTGAACGTCACGATTACGCCGCGAAAGGGGAGCAAAACACCAGATGATCTCACAAGGCTGTTTGACACACTGAACGCAAACCGCTTTTTCATCGGAAGCGGAGCTTTCGTGTCAGACGAGTTTGTCGCGCTTCTCACCGAGTCGCTTGAGCGGAAAAGCTGCTGGCGGGAGCGGGTTTCGGCGATAATGATGTCGCTTCTGATACAGGTCGGGCGGCTTTTCCACGCGTCGCCCGAAAATGAGATTCCGACTCTCGGCGAACTTTCGGATGTGACGTCAAGGCAGATAAACAGACGCCGGAAGATCGACGGATATTTCCGCGAATATCTCAGGAATATAAGCGAGGAAGAACTCGCGAAAAGGCTCTTTGTCAGCCGCCGTCAGCTCAGCCGGATCATGAGGGAATACTATTCGATGACCTTTACCGAAAAGCTGAACGATCTGCGCGCGGAATACGCGAAAACGCTGCTTATGACGACCGACATGACAGTCGCGGCGATCGCGGAGTCCTGCGGATTTTCCTCGGCGCAGTATTTTTACAAAGTCTTCACGAAAAAATACGGAACTCCCCCGGCAAAGCTCAGGCGAGGGCTTCGACGGGGGTAGCGGGTATTCAGTTTATCTCGAGCTTTTGTGTCCTACTCAGGAAAAGAAGCTTTCGGCGTCGCGCGTTATCGCCGCCTCGATACTTCCTGCTGCTTCGCGGTTATCCGCGCTGACCGATATGTAGATTTTGAGCTTCGGCTCGGTTCCCGACGGGCGGACGACGAGCGAACAGCCGTCCTCAAGCAGGAATTTGAGGACGTCCGATTTCGGAAGACCGTCGATTCCGGGCGCGTAATCGAGGAGCTTCACTACTCTTTTTCCGCCGAACTCCGTGACGTTTTGGCGGAAGGAATTCATGATTGACCTCATCTTCTCAAAGCCCGCGCTGCCTTCAAATTCGTAGCTGTGGAGCGTGTTTATCGAATAACCGAATTTTTTGTAGAGCTCTTCGAGCTTTTCTGTGAGGCTGATTCCCTTTGCCCGGTAATAGCCGAACATCTCGCAGATCATGTACGCGCCGTCGACGCCGTCCTTGTCGCGGACATAGCTTCCGGTGAGGTATCCGTAGCTCTCCTCAAAGCCGAAGACGAAGCGTTCGGAATGACCGGATTCCTCGAGCTTTCCGATCTGCTCGCCGATGAATTTGAATCCGGTGAGAACGTTTATCGTCGAAAGACCGTAGCTTTCGGCGATTCTCTCAGCCATGTCGGTCGTGACTATCGTCTTGATCATGACCGGATTTTCGGGCATTCTGCCGTGCTTTGTCCGCTGTGAGCAGATGTAGTCGAGGAGGAGGATTCCGGTCTGGTTTCCACTGAGAAGCTCATAATCGCCGGATTTGTTCTTCACGGCGATTCCGACGCGGTCGCAGTCAGGATCGGTCGCGATCAGGAGATCGGCGTCGAGTTTTTTCGCGTACTCTATGCCAAGCGTCATTGCCTCTCTTATCTCTGGATTCGGGTATGGACAGGTCGGGAAATTGCCGTCGGGTTTCTCTTGCTCTTTAACGACCGTGACGTTCAGAAAACCTGATTCGGAGAGTATCCGCGTCACGGGCTTCAGTCCCGAGCCGTTAAGCGGTGTGTAGACAATCGCGGCGTCCTTTTTTATTTCGTCGCCGAAGAGTACCGACTGATTCTTCACGTCGGAGAGAAATTCGTCGAGGATTTTGTCGGGAATATAGCACATGATCCCTTTCCTGAGTCCGGTTTCGAAGTCGATTTTCCTGACGCCTGAGAAAATATCGAGCTTTTCGATCTCGGCTAAGATCTCGTCTGCGGCTTCGGTCGTGATCTGGCATCCGTCAGCTCCGTAGACCTTGTAGCCGTTGTATTTTGACGGATTGTGCGATGCTGTGATCATCACTCCGGCAGAGGCTCCGAGCTTTCGCACGGCGTAGGAGACGGTCGGCACTGGCAGAAGTGTCGACCAGATTCTGACGGCTATTCCGTTTGCCGCGAAGACTCCGGCGGCGGTTTTGGCGAAGAGATCGCTCTTTATCCGGCTGTCATATCCGATGACTACCGACGGGTTTGTAAAGTTTTTGTTAAGGTAATCAGCCAGTCCCTGCGACGCCTTCGCGACGGTGTGGATATTCATCCGGTTTGTTCCCGCGCCGATGATGCCGCGGAGTCCTCCTGTACCGAACGAAAGATCGCGCGAGAAGGCGTCTTCAATCGTCTTTGCGTCCATGCTTCCGAGCTCCGCTATGAGATCAGCGTCTGACGCGGCGAGGCTTTTCCAGCGTTCGTATTCCTGTCTTGTGTCCATTTTTCATGCTCCCGTTGTTTATTCCGGCAGTATTCTGCCATGCGAAACATTATAGCACAATTTGTCTTTTGTGTCAAGCTTTTTTGTTTCCGGTCTCACATCTATAACACAGCAATCTCCGCGGACAGGAATTCTGATCTGTCCGCGGAGGTTTACTTATTTTTTCCAGTCTTCCTCAGCCATCGTGACCATGCAGTGCTTTCTGTAGCAGGCAATCGCGTACTTGTAAACCTTCGTCACATCAAACTCACTAAGCGCGTCGACATAGTGCAGCTTCTCAATCTGTTTGAGCGCATCGGCGCATTCGGCTTCGAGATTGTCGTTCTCGGCGTATTTGACCTCGATGATGATGCCAATATGCTTCGCGTTATACATGAGCATAATGTCGTTGTACCCTTCGCCCGCCTCATGGTTTGAGCGGACTATCCAGTCGCGGCGGAATCTGAGAATTCCAAGTAATACGCCATGATAGAAGTTCTCCTTCATCGACTTGCGTACCGACGTGTCGCGGATGCTGATCGTCTCAGTCAGATAGTCATTGAACATTTTCTGAATCTTCGCAGCGTCGCCGTCGATGAAAGCCTGTGTGAACGCCGTGTATCTGTCGGCGTTGGTCTCAACCTTGTCGTCAAACCATGTGTAGATCTGTCTTTTGAATATCGAACGAACCTCCTCGTTCGGAATTCTCAGCGTAACAACATCCGTGCGCAGACCCGCGCCGAAGGATTCATCCTCAGCCGAGAGATCATATTTTGAAGGCTGCGAGGTCAGGTATCCGGTCGTGAAGAGAACGCTCCAGAGATGGTCAATAGACTTATCAAGCTCCGCGTAGGTGAGCTCCTGATAGATCTCCTTTTTAATCGCTTTTCCTTCAATGAGCTGTTCAATATTCCAGCGTGTGGTGTCGTCAGCCATGTTCAGGAATCGGCGGATTATATCATTTCCGCTTGTGTTCGTCCAGTAGTTCTGCGGTCGGAGGTTCGGCTCTGACCTGAGGTCGTC